>JAKBKR010000336.1 GCA_021832495.1 bacterium
CGCCAACATGATCTGCATCGCCAGTACCGCCGGGACATACACCGCTACGTTGGTAGCGACAGGGACGTGGGGGGGAAGCGTGTGGAGTGAGACGTCGCTGACAGTTTGGAGCGACCCCTTGGTATCCACTCCTCTCCCGACTCGGGGAACTGCAGACGTGGGGCAGCCCGTTATCTTCTCGACCACCGCCTCTTCCGGGCCAGGGACGTACGCACATTACACATGGAGTGCTCCATCAGCCTTGGGCTGCGCGGCGTCGACCTCGAACACTCTGAGTTGCCTGCCGGTCAAATCGGTCATCGGGGCGAAAGTAACAGTGAACGTTACGGATACGAACAATTACACTTCGGCCAGCACTTCGACATCCTATACGGTCTCGGCAGACCCGACCATCTCGGGTCCCATCGCTTCTCCAGCGAGCTTGGACGTGGGTCAGTCCACATCCTTTGCTGTGAGTGCGACGAACGGGACGGGGCTTCCATCTAACTACACTTGGACGGGTCTTCCCCCGGGGTGTACCCCCGCCAACGCCTTGGTCCTTTCCTGTGCGCCCACCAGTCCTGGTACGTATAGCATCTCGGTCTCAATGACCGACTCGAATGGCTTCACGGTATCCTCACCCACCCTCGGCCTCACGGTTTCCCCTCGACTGGGGATTGCAGTTCTTTCCGCCACTCGGACCGCACTGGACGTGGGCCAGAGTGTGGGCCTGAGCGCATCAATTAGCGGTGGAACGCAGGCGTACGGGTATGCCTGGAAGGGGCTTCCGGCCGGTTGTGTTTCCTCGAACGCCGCCTCCTTGAGCTGTACTCCCTTCTCACCCGGTAGCTACGTGGTACAGGTGTGGGCGAACGACTCGAACGGGGCAAGTGCGAACGCCACGGTGACCGTGGTGGCGTCCGCCGATCCCACCATCGGAACTCCTGTAGCAAGCCGTGGGACGCTCGACGTAGGGGAGAACATCACTTTGACCCTGACAGCGACGAACGGGACGGGACTGGCCTCGACCATCACTTGGCAGGGGTTGCCCATTGGATGCACCAGTGCTAGTGTTCTCTCGCTCACTTGCGCACCGACCGGCACCGGGTCCTACATTATCTCAGCGAGCATCACCGACTCGAACGGGTACACCTCCAGTTCAGGAACCACGACAGTGACGGTCTCCGCTGCACTGTCCACTCCCACAGTGGTGGCATCGGTCACCACCCTGGACGTGGGACAATCCGTGACCCTCTCATCCTCCGTGGTCGGAGGATCCAGTGGGTACACCTATGCGTGGTCGAAGCTGCCCGTGGGGTGCCTGTCCGGCAACGCGGCCGTGCTCAACTGCGTTCCTACGGGCGTAGGGGCAGGAACCTTTGGGGTATCGGTCACAGTGACGGACTCGAACGGGGTCTCCCTCACGAGCTTGGCGGTGATGTTGACCGTGTCGACCGATCCCACGATCAGTGTACCCACGGCCTCCTCCACATCCCTTGATGTGGGACAGTCCGTGGACTTCACGAGTACTGCGACGAACGGGACGGGGTTGGCTTCGACCATAGCCTGGCAGGGACTCCCCGCCGGGTGCACGAGTTCGAACGTTTTCACCTTGACGTGCACTCCGACGAACCCTGGGACCTATGCGGTCTCCGTGGCGGTCACCGATTCGAACGGGATGACCGTTACCTCCGGAACCATGGCGCTGTACGTGTTCCGGGCCTTGGGGACACCCACGTTGGGCTCATCGATATCTACCCTCGATGCCGGCCAGGCAGTGACCTTCTCGGTTTCGGTCAGTGGAGGGAGCACTCCCTTGACCTATGCCTGGAGCGGGCTTCCCACGGGCTGCGTGACAGGGAACACCGCCGCGCTGACCTGCAACCCAATAGCGGTAGGGACCTTCACGGTGTCGGTGAACGTGACCGATGCGAACGGAGTCACACAGGTGAGCAACAGTGCAAAGTTGGTCGTTTCACCGCATCTATCTCCCGGGAGCCTCACGCCAACACCCGGCACCCTGGACCTTGGACTGGCGACGAACCTGACGGTAACGGTATCCGGGGGTTCGGGCGGACTGAGCTACCAGTGGATGGGGTTGCCTAGTGGGTGCAGCGGTGCGAACAAGCCATCGGTCGTGTGTACACCGACCGTTGTGGGGGTGGCGTGGGTGAGCGTGGAAGTGACGGACAGCAACGGGGCCCTAGTGACGGTGGGTCCGGTCTCGTTCGTGACATCCCCCGCATTAGGTACGCCCACGGTGGTGGCCAGCGTTTCCAAGGTACAAGTAGGCGGGAGCGTAGCGTTCACGGCGAGCGTCAGTGGGGGGACGGGACCGCTCAGCTACAGTTGGAGCGGGCTTCCCCAAGGATGCGCCTCCATGAACGAGCGGGTGGTGATGTGTACACCGACGACGACAGGGACGTACACAGTGTCAGTCACGGTGAGCGATGTGGCGGGAGCCCACACGAGCTCTGCTGGGGTCCCGGTCACAGTTACAAAAGCACCGACCCCAGCGGCGACCGGCCTTTCGAACGGCTTGGACTGGGGGATCTTGGGGTTGGCGGTGGTGGCGCTCGTAATCGCAGCCCTTGGCGTCCTCCTGACACTGCGGAAAGGGGGCAAGAAGGGGGAGGCCGGGATGGCCAACAAGGATCAAGACTCCCCCTCCGGTTCTCCAGAACGTTCCACGTCTAAGGCGGAGGCCACTGACGTCGAAACTGGTAGCGAATCCCGCACCGATTAGGTTGAACCAGATATCGAGGACGGTACCACATCGCAACAGTTGGCGATGGGACAGATCGTATTGGACCGCAACGGCCTGTCTCTACGGTTGATGGCGACCCGCGGGGGAGCCCCTATGGTGGAGAATATGGGGGAGGGGGTTGTAATTGAGAACCGGACGACGGTCCTGTTGGTTGGGGGGGAGGGCTGCCCTTGGGCTCCTGAGCTGGAGAGGCGGGCCGAGACCAATAGAATCCTCCGCCC
>JAKBKR010000337.1 GCA_021832495.1 bacterium
GGACCGCATCCAGCTCGCGCAGTTGTGCCGGGGATTCCTCATCTTGAACGAGGTCGACGCACATCACGCCAGGCAGTTCCTGGTGACCTTCCTTCAAGAGGCCACGTCGAGCGAATCGTAGGGCCGCCGCCTCAGTGGGGACGGGCGGCTTCCCGCTTCTGGAGCAGGTTCTCCCGCACTCGGAGTTGGGCCTCTAGTCGGGCCAAGGCCGCCTCCCGCTCTTGGAGTTCCTTTTCCTTGTCCTTGGCGAACTGCAGCTTCAGGGCAAGTTCCGTGTCCTTTCGCTTGGTCTCCGCCTTCGCCGCCTCCAGTCGATCGGTCTCCTTCTGCAGTATCCCGAGCAGGAACTCGATGGACATGTCCTCTTGCGGCCCCCCCCCCGGTGCCTTGGTCGGGTGCTGGATCAACTTGAGGAGCGCCCCAGCCAGCAGGCTGGCCATGTTCTCCCGTTCCAGCGGCTTGTTGGTGCCTCCCTCGGCGAGGTCGAGTGCGTCGCGGAGGAGCTTAGCGATCGTCGCCATCCGTTCGGGATCGTTCCGACCCTCGGGCATCAGTCTAGGACCTTCGTCACCTCCTTCGCTATCGCTTCGGGAGTTCCGTCCGCGCGGACCGTCTGAAGCAGCTCGAGTCCTTGGTAGTACCGCACGAGCGGCTCGGTCTGTTCTAGGTAGGTCTTGAACCGTGCCTCCACCACCTCCCTGCGGTCGTCAGGCCGCTGCACGAGCGTGGTACCGTCCCGGTCGCAACGCGAATCCACGCGGGGGGGGTTGGACTTGAGGTTGTACACCGCCTGGCATTGAGGGCACACCCGACGTTCCACGAGGCGGTCCTCAAGCGCGCCGAGGTCGATCGAGAAGAAGACCACCCGATCGATCCGCGTGAGCGTTGCAAGCGATATGGCTTGCTCCACGTTGCGTGGGTAGCCATCAAGGATGAACCCCGAACGGGCATCGGGTTCCTGGAGCCGCTCCTCCAGCATCTTCAGGACCACCGGGTCCGGCACCAGCTTCCCCGCGTTCATGAACACGGCCGCGTCTTTCCCAGCGGGTGTGCCCCGGGCGACCGCGCTCCGGAGCATGTCGCCCGTGGAGATGTGGGGGATCTTGAGGCGGGCGGCGGCCAGTTCGGCCTGGGTACCCTTTCCTGCTCCCGGCGGACCCAGAAAGACGATGCGCATCGAACCGGACCGAAAGACGGGACGAATATTAGGGTGATTACGTCTCACAGTCTACCGGGTCGGGGGACTGGAAAGTCCGACATCGGTCGGAAGCGATCTAGATCCAAGCCGAGAGCACGTCATGCCGGGTCAAGATGCCGACCAGCTTGCCCCTTTCCACGACCGGCAACCGGTTGATGCCACGTTCCTTGAGGATCCGGGCGGCAGAATCCAACGGGGCTTCCGGGCCGATCACCACGGGGTCCGGGCTCATCGCCTCTGCGACGGTCACGGAGGTCAACGTGCTCCGGATGATCTCCTTCGCCTCCCCGTCCGCGATCCGAGGGTTGGGCTTTTGCCGTCCCGCTCGGGGACTTGTGTGCACGAGGACTTCAAGGAGGTACGAGGAGTTCTCACCGAGCGATTCCGACAGGACCCGCGCGATGTCCTTCTCGCTGAGCACTCCGACCACGACCCCCCGGGTATCCGTCACCGGAAGCCCTGAAATACCGTTACGCCTGAGTACGCTCATGGCCTTCTCCAAGGAGTCGGATGGGTGCACCGTCCACACCGAGCGGGTCATCGCATCCTCCACTGTCACATCCCTCATGCGGTCCATCCTGTACCTTCCCGAAAGGGTCGGCGTGGAATGCGCAAGACGCTGGTGAGGATAATGATTGCGCAGGTGGGAGGAGGCCCCACGGCCGTTCGACTTCCGGCCGAGCGCACCTCTAGGGATCGCTGATGGATGCCAAGATCCCCCCTTCGGAAGAGAGCGAGGGAGTGACCCTACCGAGGGCCACGGAGGAGGATTTCCTCGCTGCGCTCGGCGATGCTTCTTCCCGTCGGATCCTCCTCACGCTGGACACCTCGGCGCAGCCCGTGCATGACCTGGTGGTCGCCCTGAACCTGCCCCAGAGCACGGTCTATCACAAGCTCCACGAATTGCAACGCATGGGCCTCGTGACCATCCAGTCCGTGACGATCACGTCGGATGGAAAGCGGTTGGAGCTGTTCCGTAGTTTGCTCGAGAGCGTGAGGATCGAAATGATTGGCGGAAAGCTTATCGTGAAGGTTCGATATCGCAACTTGGCCGCGGAGCGGCTGGGCCAGATGTGGGAAGCGATGCGAAAGGAGGTGAAGCGATGACCAGTTTCCCCACGATCCTAGGCATCCCCGAGATATGGTACCTGCGAGCGTTCATGATCCTCGTCCTCGTGATGGGTGGGATCATCAGCTACTATGCGTACCGGACGTGGCGGCGAACGCGCCTCCGGCCGTTCTTTTACATGGCCCTTGGGTTTGCCCTCGTCTCGCTCGGAGCGGCGCTCGCCGGAATCCTGTTCGAGATCATTACCGCGGGCGACTATCTTACCGCGTGGGTGGCGAGCGCCAGTTTCACGGTCGTCGGCTTCTTCAGCATCCTCTACTCCCTCCTTACCAGTTCGGAGGAGATCGTGGACCTACCCGGAAAGTGAGGTCGGTTCACGGCGCCCGTTGGGAAGGCATCGATATCTTGTCCCCGAACGAAAGTGGTGACCCAGCCACTCAGTCCCTAAAATTCGGGAGTTGGCTGAGATGACCGGGAACGCTTCACCGGCACGACGCCGGTCCGTGACACTGGCGGGAAAGGAAAAGGTCGCGACCGACACCTATCTCCTTCGGTTCGAACTCCCTCCAGGGGACTCCATCCACACCGTTGCAGGACAATATGTCACCTTCCTTTTGGAACGGAATGGAAAGAGCGTGACCCGCTCGTATTCCATCACGTCGGAGCCGGGTTCGCACGTAGCGTTCGAACTGGTGATC
>JAKBKR010000338.1 GCA_021832495.1 bacterium
CTCGATCTTCCTATAGTCTCAGGACCTTCACCCCATCCTCGATCTGATGGAGTTCCTTCGACCCGATCACCACCGGGTCGGCGTAGACGAGTACCGCGCCCCTCGTCCTTTCCGCGGTCTCCCGTAGAATATCCAAGAGATTCAGGGTGGTCCGAAAGCTCGCCTCCTCGATCACCCGGTCGATGCCCTTCAGTACGATCGCCTGACCGCTCTCCCTGCCCAAGTGTTCCGAGAGGATGTAGCCCAACTTGTCGGCATCCGCCGGGGAGACCTTACGTTCGCCCTCGGTACGGGTGAGTCGCCAAAGGGTCGCACCGGCCAAGCCGTAGGCGGCGGATATCTCGGCCGGAGATTCCGTGCAAACGATGAGGAGCTTGCTCCGGTCCACCCCGGAGGATCCGACGATCCGCCAAAAAGCATCTGGGTCTGGGGCTTCAACGATCGTCATGGGGACCATGGGCCAGGCCGGTAGCCCCGGACGGGAGAGCCCCTGTCCGGTGGGTTGGCGAGCCTCAGGTTTGCCTTCAGTGCTTGGAGAAGGAGGGGCAATGGCCGGCGAGGGTACGGGATCGTCTGCCAGTCGGCTCGGTTGAACCGGGTTGCGCGGGGAACTTTCCGTGGGGGTCGGTTCCGGGACCGGCGGGCTATGTTGGGTGATGGGAGAACGCGTGGCCTGGGAAGTGGTTCGGCCTCGCTCAATCAGCCATAGGGCCCGCCCATTCTCTCGCGAGTTTCCCTTTCCAACGGAGAAGTATTCTCCCTGCACGAAGAACCCGGAAGGACCGTCATGGCCGCCTTGTCCCGAATGCGGTGTCACCCCGCCTAGGGAAGTGAGAGGCCAATCGAGCGCGGACACAAGCCCGTACCTTTTTGAGAACCGGCTTCCGGTCTCTTGTACAAACACCAGCCGTCGAGTGGTGAGCACGAGGTAACCTTCGATATGTTCAGGGAAGCCCGGGATGGCGCGTGTGGCAGGACCGCACTGATGGGTCGCCTCCCATGCGCTTGTGATGCGTTCGTCCGGGTTGAGCCGAGCGGCCACGGCGGCCTCAGGGGGCAGATCGCTCACGAACTTCCAATGCTGAGGGTGATTAAAGCCGTTGCCCCAATCGGCGGGGAGGGGGCTCTCCACGCAAAGGGATTTTTACTGGCGACAACTGTCTTGAATGCTTCCATGGCCGAAGAACCGAGGTTCCGAGTCCTTCTCTTCGCATCGGCCCGAGAGGCTGTCGGGCGGTCCAGCGTCCAGCTCTCCTATCGTACCGGCGAGCGGCTCTCGACGTTCTTGGAACGGCTCTTCCGGACCTACCCTGCTCTGGGCCGTCCCCAGCGGTACCGGTACGCCCTGAACGGGGAATTCGTGGAGGGGTCGCTGGATGAGGTTCGCCTGATCGATGCCGAAGAACTCGCGGTACTTCCCCCCTACTCGGGCGGGTGATGTATGGGCTCCGGAACCGCTCGAACCTCGATTGCCCTCTTGCGCGAGCCCCTGAAGATCGCCGCAGTACTTCCGCTCCTTTCGGATGCCCATTCGGGTGGTGTGGCGATCTTCGTGGGACGCGTCCGGGACGATGGGAAGGTAACCCCCTCGAAGCGAAGGCGCAACGGCACCGTCCTCGTGTACGAGGCGTACCGTCCTCTCGCCCTTCGAGAGCTGAAGCGACTCGCGGGGACTGCAGCGTTGCGCTTCGGGGCCCGGGCGATCGTGATCCGTCACCGGATCGGTACGCTCCGTACCGGGGAGCCCTCCGTGATCATCGCCGTGGCCTGTCCGCACCGGAAGGAGGCGTTCGCCGCTTGTCGGTTCCTCATCGACCGCTTGAAAAAGGAGGTCCCTATCTGGAAGACGTTAGAGGCCGTCGAAGGCAGCCCAAGTCACGGCCCGGTGGAGCTCTCAGGACGTAGGGCCGGAGGTCGGAAGTGAACTTTCGAGGGGGTCATCGTTCACGGGTGTCGTCCACCGGAATTCCCTCGGCCCGCTTTTTGCGTAAGGGAGCCCGGGGTGGTGCGGAGTCCGCGGAATTCCCCGAGGAGAGGGCTCGCCGGATGCGTTCCCTGGCGGCCTGCACATAGTCTTCCACGAGGTCCATCCCGACGTAGTGGCGGTTCAATGTCGCCGCAGCGACGCAGGTGCTGCCCACACCACAGAACGGGTCGAGGACGACCTCGCCCTCGTAGGTGAAAAGGCGGATAAGGCGCGAAGGGAGTTCGACCGGAAATGGAGCAGGATGCCCCACCCGCGTGGCCGACTCAGGGGAGAAGGACCAGATGCTCTTGGTCCACGCAACGAACTGTTCGGAGGTGATCGTGGCCTTTCCTCCCTCCACCCGTCGTCCGAACTGCCCCTTAGAGAACACGAGGATGTACTCATGGACGTCTCGGAACGTGGGATTCGACGGGGAGCGCCAGCTTCCCCAGGCCGTCGAGACACCGGCACCGGCCCCCTTGTCCCAAATGACCTCGCCGCGCATCAGGAAGCCGATCTCCTCCATCGCATCTATGATGAACCGATGGTAGGGGATGTAGGGCTTGCGACCCACGTTGGCGATGTTCACACACGCTCGGCCCCCGTCCACAAGGACCCGATAGGTTTCTCCAAATACGTCCTTGAGGAGCGCGCGGTATTCCCCGAGATCGAGATCGCGGTCGTAGTCCTTGCCCACATTGTACGGGGGAGAAGTGACCATGAGGTGGATGGAGCGGTCCGGGAGTCCCTCCATCTTCCGGGCATCCATCCGGATTACCTGGTCGAGGAAGGCTCCGGGCACGGCGTTCTCCGGTTGCCTTGTCACCGGTGCGCTCGGGCGCCCGGCATAAAGCTTCTGGTGGTAGAATGGGGATGAATCGTGTCCCTCCCTCCGGGAGGAACCGAACGTTCGGGTCTTGGTGCTCCGGGACATGCCTTGCGTGGTGCCGGACGGGAGGGGGGACTTGAGGATTGCCAGGGGTCCCTTCCCAGGC
>JAKBKR010000339.1 GCA_021832495.1 bacterium
GAACAGAAGCGACAGATCACCGAGGAGTGGCGGCGCGCTCCCCGCGGGGCCACGAAGCTCTACAAAGCCCTCGCCCGTCGCGGGATCCACATCCCCAAGATGCAGATCTACCGCTTCGGGAAGGCCCAGGGCTGGGTCGTCCCCAACCCCCGCAAGCAACGCCGCCGCCGCTCCGTCCGCTACGAGCGGGCGCACGCGGGGTCGCTGGTCCACGGCGACTTCCACCGCACGTCGGAGGCAAACCCGCTCCGGCTCCCCTTCCTCGCGAAAGACGAGACCACTTTCTCAAGGGCTGGTCAGGGACACGGCGAGTATGAGAATGCCCAACCGCCTCCGGGTCCGCCCGACGCGGAGAGGTTGTCCACCTGCCACGTTCCGAAGTTCGCGGGGAATCGGTATGTGAACTGCTCCCAAAATGGCAGCACCGTAGGAAGCCAATGGGTTTGGCCGGCGACGTCGAACTTGAGCTTTATCGACAAACCTGAAGCGTGAACAGTTGTGCTCACGAGTGCGCCTCCGCACGTTGATATGCTCGCACTATTGGCTGCGAAGAAGCTGTTGTTGAACCAAGCTGGACTCTGGATCGTGAGGTTTGGTCCTTCGGGAAACGTAGCGTAGTTAGCTTCGTTCTCATCCGACAGGTTGCTGAGTTTTGTGATTTGGGCCCCGAAATTCCCGTACTGATAGGGGGAGTTGAATTCGACTTGGAAGGAATCCACACACGGCGCATTTGAGCCCGGGCCCAAGACGGACACGTTCCCATCGCGATAGAACGACAGGTTCACTTCGAAGAATGCTCCGAACGATGTTCCGTTGCTGGAACGCGCACCCCATCCAAAGCGAAAGTTGTCTGAGGGTGGAGGACCGTTCCAAGCACCTGGAAAGTCCCCCGGCATCAATCCAGCTCCGGAGGCATTCCCGCCGAAGGGAGAGTTGACAAGGACATCTGGCACGCGGGCATCCGTCGCGTGCGAGACGAGCGTCTCATTCTCGCACGTCGAGTGAAATACGAGGCCCCACCCCACCAGGAATGGAGAAAGCAGAACACCAGCGGCCACGATTAACGCGATCGTTCCTCCAAGGAACACGTGTCTGCGCCGGAGCAGGTTCGGAACTTTGCGAACCGTCCGCGAAAGTTCAGGTTGACTGGATGCCATTGTCTATTGAAAGAAATCCCGAAGGTTCAATATCCCGCTGGAAAGATAAGCACTCACTTAGCTCGAGTTCAAAAGCCATGACTTCTTGGGCGTGCCCATGCAACAAACAAGGTGTAGCCCTCTGTTCAGCATTTCGGTTCTCCGCCGGAACCACCACACCATCCCTCCAACCAGATGTGAACGACGGCTGAACTCGGGTTGCCGGAATAGATCCAGAAGTACGGATTCCCTCCATTACCACTGGGATCACTGTGCCAAGAGAGGAAACATTCCAGGGTGTTCGAAATGCTTGTCGAAACTGTAACGCTCGATTGAATGGAAATGGTAGTACTCATGGACACCCCATCCCAACCGCCCGAGATGCCTAAGGCTGGTGACTGGAACCCCGTAGTAGAGGAGTAGGTCCCCTGGTCAAACAGAATCTGGGACGACGTGCCATCAATAGGCGGCTCAGAGAGGTACCAACCCGGGCCGGGCGAAGCGGAGGGAAGATAATGTGGATCAGACATCGAGTCGCTCGTGGTGTAAGGCAGGCCGGAATCGCCGAACTCTCCTCCAACCACCCGAGTGTCGCTCGGGACAAATTCCGGGTTAGGTCTGGTCTCGTTGATGACACCAGAGATTGGGTAGTCGAGGGAAAGTCCATCATCGACTCCTTCTCCGCCGTTCACATTCCACCCAGTAAGTGCGGTGCTCGTCTCCGTCTGCCCCGACTCGGTTCCCAAGATGATATCTTGTTGTACCGTAGTCTAAGTCGTTGACGAAGTCCAAGTGAAGTCGCAAGCAGCATTGTCGTAATTCACTCCATCAATGGTGGTGTGTATCAGAGCCAACCCCACGGGCACCATACTGCCGAAATTCGGCAACAGGCCAAACTGGATGTAATCGTTCGTCGCAGACATGGTTGCATCTATGTAGACAGTGGCGTTCCAGTAGCCGTTCGCGTCGGCATAGAGCACGATGGAAGGATTGTTCACACTGTTTGTCACCGTTCCGTCGAGTGCCGTTGTGCAAGTCCCGCCATCGGAAAGGGTGATCGTTTCGGTGTCCGTCACTTCGTACCCGTGTGGGCCGCCGGTCCAGTAGGAGAGGGTGGTTGTGTAGGTGTCAGGAATCGAGAGCTGGTATTGCCCCGACGAACTCGTTGTTGTCCCGGGAAGATTGAAGCGTTCCAAGGTCATGCTGATGCTGCCATCTCCTCCGCCAATGGAGACAACGTTTCCGACGTAGCAAAAGGCCACCGGCCAGACGGAGGCACTACTCATCCCCGCTCCGACCTGATCAAGTTCGTGTGGATTCGACACAAGCTGAGATACCCATCCGACGAATTGGTTGGTCGGAGCATTGCTGGTGGTGAAAGTTCCACTGGACTCAGAGGAACCACAGCCATTCACGACGTCCACCGTGTAGTCATAGGTTTCTCCCGGGGTGAGATCGTTCAGATTGATACTTGCAGAGTTAGTCCCCGAACGAAGGTCCGGGGTGGAAAGTTGATTTCCATTGAGGTACCACCAGAAGATGGGGCTCAAGATAGGAGACCCCGAATAACTCCAGTTAACCCAGGCCTGGCGATACCCTTGTTCTACAGCTGCAGCGTATCCGGTGATGGCCGGAGGGGTGCAGCTCCCTCCGCCCCCCCCCGCAACAGTACATATTGGTGCCAGGGGAGGCGGCGGCCGGAGGGCCAACCCATCCCAAAATTGCCAGCACAAGCACGGCAATTGCGACCCACCGGGCTCTCCAGCACATGCTATGACTGACCACGTGAGATGCTGCATCATGGCAGCTATTTGA
>JAKBKR010000340.1 GCA_021832495.1 bacterium
TCCGATCTCCCACGAAGTACAATCAGTTCGTCGACATGAAGCTTTACTTCAATTATGGTGTGCGGGACCAGTCAGGCAACGTGCGCCCCATGGAGCTTCACACCGTGGACGAGGCGGGCGGGATCATTTCCGACTACTTCACCTACGACCGGCTCTGGATCCGAACGCCCGAGGACGAGGTGCCCCGGGAGAAATGCGTCGTGATCCCTCAGTACGACACTTGGCCCGCTGACCGCCAAGAGTTGTGGCGTCACGGTCTGACCCTCATGGGCCGTTTCACATCCGACGCGGACGGGATCGTGTTGCTCCTGAGCCCTCAGCTGGGCTCGCTCAAGGAGAGCTCCCAGCAGGTGAACTTGGCGCGGGGTGTCATCCGGTACGTCCGGGAACGCAAGATACCCCTCGTCATCGCGATATCCAAGGCCGACCTCCTGCGCGACTTCTACACTGAGGTCGAACAGGTGCTTACCGCCAAGGATTTCGTGAGCGCGTTCGACGTGCATAATTTCCTGGTAGACAAGGACGGCAGTGGGTTGGGAAGCATTCTGGTCGCCGCCCAGTCGAGCGGGCTTTTCGACGTGGACCAAGATTCCTTCCTCGTCGCATCGGCCATTTCTACCGGGGAGTCCCGCCCGCTGCTCTACAGCGACATGCCGAACGCGTCGGCCGGGGATGGCTTCCCCACGGGCGTTCCGGTCATGGTCAACACGACATTACCGATCGCCCGCATCTGCGAGCGGGTCCTCGAAAGGAAGGCCGCGGCAGGCGGGAACGCGTGATGGGAGAGGATGGGACCCCATCGTCATCGGTCCTCAAGGGTGTGGCGTGGTGCCGTCAGGTGGACAACGAGGCGGAAAGTCCGCGGCACCAACCCGCTCCGAGCGGAGGGTTCGAAGGGTACAATGAGTGCCTTCCCCGTCTTCGGATCGTCGGTGACCTTGCCATAAACCTGAGCGACACGAGCGATTATTGGGACCCCGATCCCCGGCGCCGGATGTCGTTCTATCCGAGCCTCTTCCTTTACACGGCGGCGAAGGGCCGATACCTATGCCTTGGGCGGATGTTCCTCTCGACCGAGGATCGTCCACGCCTCGGGATCAAGACCCTCATTCTGGACATGCCTGCCCTTATCCGGCAACCCCAACCCGCCACTCTTCTGAGGAAGTGGTACGAGGAGATGGGCGCTGACGGTGGCGAAGCACCGAAGGTCCCATCCCCTTCTCCCGCCCTGGTGGTGGAGCTCGCTCGGTCCCTTCTCTACGAACGTGGAGATGCCGAGAATCCGGTGATGGTAGCCCTTAGCCGGGAATGGAGCTCGAGCGCAGGGGCCGTGTTCTCCCTCCTGGAGCGTGCCCCGACGACGTTGCTCGCCCTTTCGGGCATTCTGGTCTTTCCCTACTACATTCCCGCCGGGAACGTGGATTACTCGATCGTGTCGAAGACCTTTCCGTTGTCGCTGGCGATATTCCGCATGGATGCGAACATGACGCTGGACCAGCGGAAGCGGCGCCTCGATCTCTGGGCGAAGAAGGGGGTTACCTTGGTCGACCTGACGGCGACACCGCTCAAGGAGCCCAAGCGTCTCTCCCACCCGATCCAGTGGCTCACGGACGGAAAGGATGGCGGACGCCAGGACCGGCTCAAGGAGCTCATTGACGGACCCGAACTTGCGCGGCTCCTCTCCGGGGAGATGGAACGCGATGATGGCCCGTATCACCGCAAGGAGATCGCGCGCATCTATTCGAAGATGGAGTCGCTGATCGCCGAGGAAAAGGACATCGGCAAACCGGCGTCGAAGAAGTCCGCGCCGACAACCCCTACGCCCCCGATGCAGGCGGCCCCCGTTCCCCAGGTCTTGGGCTCTCCTCCCCCATGGACGGAGCGTGAGGTGGTCCGGGTCGAGAAGGCCGGGATGGTCGTCGGCGGCTCGTCGACCTCGAGGAACCCACCCCCCACGGCGCCCGTCCCCGCAGTCGGTTCAGAAGGTCTGCACGGGTCCCGCGAAGAGATGATCCGGTACCTCGACAGTCGCATCGCAGAAGAGATCGCCCGGGTGCTCGCCAACAGCCGGGGGCCCGAGCTCGAACATCTACATCAGGAGGTCGAGAGCCTGCGCACCGAGGTCCGTGAGATGGACGAACGGGTCAAGTACTTCGCAGAGCGGACCTTGCCCGTGCTCAAGAAGACCTGGTCCCGGATCGAGACCTTGGACAAGGTCAAGGGGACGGGCACGGCACGGGGACGTGATACCACCAAGGAAGTGGCCAAGTTGAAGGAGGAGGTGTGGCAGGAGCTCCATCGCATGGAGACCGACCTCGCCGAACGCAGCCGCCACATCCTTGAGCGCATGGAGTCCAACCTACAGAGCCAAGGTCGGATCTGGCTCACGCTGGTGCAGGAGATATCCCGTCTCACCCGGGAGCGCCACGCCCAGCGGATCGAGGAAGAGGAACCTTAGGAAGCTCTGTGGACGAAGTTCCGGACCACGCCCACTGCCGGGTGTGCGGGAAGTCGATCGCCACTGGAGATGTCACTTGTGGCCCGGTGTGCGCCCGCAAGCGCACCGAGGCGCTCCAGCGTCGCCAGCGGCTGACCTATGCCTTCTACGGTATCGCCCTGATCCTCGTCCTTCTGCTCCTTTACGGATCCCACCTGTAATCCCATGGTCCAGAGGAGATTGCCGTACGTTGTGGTCGGGGGCACCTTCGACGGGCTGCATGCCGGCCATCGGCGCCTTCTGGAGGAGAGCTTCCGGCACGCCGAGCGTGTCGGGGTCGGGCTCACCACGGACCGTTTGGCCGGTTCCAATCCAGGGAAGGGTTCGGGGATAGGTTCCTATGCCCTGCGCCGTCGCCGGCTGGAACGATATCTTGTGCGGACCCATCCGGGCCGGAACTGGCACGTGGTCCCCCTAGACACACCGTGGGGATCGATCCGGGAACCGAAAGT
>JAKBKR010000341.1 GCA_021832495.1 bacterium
ATCAAACCGTTCGACCGGGGAAATCTTGACCGGTCTCTCGCCCGATGCCAGCACCTACGACCCCGCCGATGGAGACCTGCTCGTCGCTTACGCCTCGGCCGACACCCTAGCTCTGATCAGCTCCACAACATGGAAACAAGTGGGATCGGTACCGGTGGGCTCCGATCCTGATGCGGTTCTGTACGCGGCCGACCAAGGCAAGATCATCGTCGCCAACGCGGATTCGGACAACCTGACGATACTCAATGCCACCACCCTCGCCAGGATCGCCACGGTCGCTGTGGGATCGGCCCCCTCATCCCTCGCCTACGATCCCGCGACTTCCCTCGTCTTCGTCACGAACTCGCTCTCCGGGAACGTGAGCGAGTTCAACGCTAGTACGGACGCCTTGGTCGGGAGCCTCGCAACGGGAGGTAGCCCGTACCCCGCCTTCTTCGATCCGACCACGGGAGACCTCTACGTGGGCGGCATCACGGCAAGCACGCTCACGGTCTTTGATCCCTCCTCCGGCCGGGCGATCGCCAACATCACCGTGGGTTCCGACCCCTCGGCGGTCACCATGGACCCCTCGACCGGGTACCTGTACGTTGCGAATTTCGCCTCGAACTCGGTGACCGTAGTGAACGGTACGGACAATGTGGACGTGACAAGCATCGCCGTCGGCTCTTCGCCTGCCGCGGTCACGTTCGATTCGGACACGGGAGGGGTCTATGTTACGGACCTCTCCTCCAACGATCTCTCCGTGATATCAACAAGGACCCTGACCCTCCAGGGAACGCTCCCGTTGAACAACGCCGCACCCACCGCGATCACCTCCCTCCCCTCTTCCCACGCCTTGGCGGTGGTCGACGAGCTCTCCGGGGCCATATCATTCGCCCTAACGGTCACGCTTCCCTCGGTCTTTTCGGTCACCTTCACCGAATCGGGGCTCCCCACCGGAACCGCCTGGTCCGTGGACGTCGAGGGTACTTCCCTCTCTTCCTCCTCGACGGTAATCCGGTTCCTTTTGGAGAACGGCACTTACTACTATCAGGTGAGCGGCGTAGCCGGGTTCATCGACACCCCAACTTCGGGTGACCTCCATGTTCAGGGGACGGTGCAGAGCATTGCGGTCACCTTCAGCAAGATCATCCCGAAATATACGGTCACCTTCACCGAGAACGGCCTGCCTCCGGGCACCAACTGGTCCGTGGTCCTGAACGGCACCCAACAGAACACGACCACTTCGGTGCTCTCCTTCTCGATGCCCGCCGGGACATACTCCTACGCCATTGAGAGCGCCGTCGGGTACGGACCCTCGCCCCGCACCGGTACGCTGTCAGTGCAGACCACGAACGTGAACGTGAACGTGGCCTACAAACTACCGGAGTACAACGTCACGTTCGTCGCGAACGGGAAACCCGCCGGGATCGTCTGGTGGGTCAGTCTCTCCGGGCACCGGGAACAGGGCAACGCGAGCACGCTCAGCTTCACCGGATCCGAGGCCGAGACGAACGGAAGCTATGGTTTCACCGTGTCGCCCGTGCCCGGATACCTCTTGAGCGAATACGCAGGAACGGTCACCGTACGGGGGACCCCGGCACCGGTGACCGTGACGTTCACACCGGCCGTCTATCCGGTAGTGTTCACCGAGTCGGGCCTCCACGCGGGGACCAACTGGTCGGTGACCCTGAACGGGGTCACGCACTACGGGGTCTCCTCCCCGATCTCTTTCGATCTGCCGAACGGGACCTACAATTACTCTGTGGGGAGGGAGTCCGGGTTCAACCGGCTGCCCACAGGAGGTCTCGTCACGGTGAACGGCGGAGGACAGTCTTTACATGTGTCCTTCCTGAAACCCCCCGCGTCGGGAATCGCCGCCCTCCTGAGTTCGCCGGTGTTCTACGCGACCGTGGGTGCCGGTATCGCGGTGGTCGCGATCTTCACATACTACATGCTCCGGCGGAAGTCCCGAACGGGGAGCGAGGAGGAGGGGGGAGATTCCGGTGAGGCAGCCTCTCCCGAGGAGGACACGCCCGAAGGCTCGCCCGCTCCTCAAGAGCTCTCTTCCCCTCCTGAGAAGAAGGCCCTTCCTGAGAAGTCCCCTCCGGAGGATTGAGACCTCCCCGCGGGGAGGGGTGGTCACCGACCTCGTTCGGAGGCTTTCAGGGAACCCATGCCCGAGCGCTTTGTCATCGTACTCCTCTCCCATGGGGCCGCAGACCGGATGGAGGATATCGAACCCTACTATCGGCACATCCGAGGGGACCAGCCCGCGGTCCCGGCTGTTCTCGAGGCCCTCCGTCAGCACTACCAAGAGATTGGGGGTCGTTCCCCGCTGAACGCCATCACCCAAGCCACCGCAGCAGCTCTTGAAGAAGTGCTGGTCCGGCAGCACGGCGTAGGTAGCTTCCGGGTCCTCTACGGTTTCCGCCACACCCCCCCTTTTGCGGAAACGGTGATGTCCGAAGCTGGGTCCCGGACGGAGCGAGGTGTGCTCGCCATTCCGCTCGCCCCGCACGTTTCGCGCTTCACGGAATTGGGATATCAGAAGGCCTTGGCTGCCGCACGGGCGGTGGCTCCGGACCCGGTCCCCGTTGCGCTCTCCGGACCCTGGCACCTCGAACCCGATCTCGTGGAATTCTGGGCCAAGTCTGTGCACCGCGCGATCGATCGGCTGTTCCCCGAGGCCCGTGCGGCCCCGAAGGTCCTGTTCACGGCCCACAGCCTCCCCGAGCGCATGCTGAAAGGATCCCCCTATCCCGGGCAGTTGGCCGAGGGTGCCCGCGCCATCGCCGAGCGGGCGGGGATACCCCCGGAACGCTTCGAAACCTGTTGGCAGAGTGCGAGCCCGGCAGGGGATGAGGGCTGGGCCGGTCCCGACCTTCTGGAGGTGCTGCCCCGGATCGCCGCCCAGGGCAGCCGGGGCGTCGTCGTGGTGCCTCACGGGTTCGTCTCGGAAC
>JAKBKR010000342.1 GCA_021832495.1 bacterium
TGGGGTGGAGCCTTCGGGCGAACTGATTCACCGTCTTTCGTCTCGTGTGGGTGCGCTTGCGCTTCCATGGGTTCCTTTTTCGCCAAGGGAACCGCGGAGCAAGCGGACTTCGGTTGCGTTCCCTGCGCCGGCATTATCCGGGTCAGGTTCCAAGGGTCGACGAGGGGTACCTCGTCCTCTCAGCGCGTAGCTCCCCTAGCTGACGGTTTCGATGATAGTGTGGTATATAAAGAGGTTGAGAGGGCGACTCCCAATCGAGTTCGAATATCCCTCGTCGTCCTCGCAGAACGGGCCCGTGGCTTATTTCCAAGCGTACTTCCTTAACCTCGACGAGCTTTGTGACGTCTGGTTCGGCGTCCGGTCCGCAACGATTAGCTTAAGTTAGCCCCGCGAATCTCTCGTGACCATGGAGCGGCAGAGAATCGACACTGAGCCTAGACCCAAACGAGTTCCTGAAGGCTGGATCCGGAGTCTCGGCTTTCACAATACGATCGGATTCGAGATCGACATGGCAGGAACCAAGGTTGGACAATGCACGGTCCGGGGTAAGGTCGAAGAGCATCACCTCAACATCAACAACGTAGTTCACGGCGGGGTCTATGCTACCGCACTGGACACTGCGATGGGGGGTGCTGTCGTCACGACCCTGCATGTAGACGAGGTGACGGCGACCACGAGCATCTATGTCGAATTCATCCGCTCGGCCCGACTAGGACAAGAGTTGATCGCCAAGGGCGTGGTCTCCCGCCGGGGTCATCATGTGGCGTTTTGCGACGGGACACTGACTGATGAGAATGGAACCCTGATGGGCAGCGCTCGTGGAACGTGGTACATCTGGGAGACGGGGACCAAGAAGTCCTAAAGTCCCGAGAAGGCTCGTTTTGGAAATCCCGTGCGCTCGCCATGAAGCCGCGTAAGCTCTACCGGGCCGCCAGAATCTCAGGATGGACGGCCATCATCTTGGGGTTCGGCCTGTTGGGATTTGTGGCGTCTATTGCGGTCTCGGCTGGTCAGATCACCTACGAAGGAACGCTTCCCACCTCCAGTCGCAGTGCGGGCCCCAATGAGATGGTTATATCGGCTGTCACGACCATCTCGAACCCCGGGATCTATTCTTTGCAGGGATTCCGTGTGAATCTCCACCTCCTCACCTCGAATGGAACCCTCGTTGCCTACGGGTCCTCCAATACGACCGTGTTGGGAGCACGTTCGACATCTCAAGTGCCCATTGAGGTCCTAGCCGATCTGAGCTCGCCCGCAGCCGGACTGCTCATCACGACGAACGCAACCCTCGTCGTCCAAGCTTGGGTGAATGCCACATACGCCGGACTGTTCCCGGTTGCCCTGCAACTCCACGAGGACTATCCCTGGGGTGCTCCCTTTGTCCAGCCTCAGTACGCCTTTGGGGTGGCAACGCAGGAGGCGAACGGTTCGGTCTCGCTCCCCATCAGCATGTCATACCAGAACTGGTTCCCCATCCCCGAATACGGCACCTTCGACTTGGGAGTTCTCTCCGTCAATGGTTCGAACTGTGGAGGCGGCAAGATCTCCACCACGTTTCCTGTCGCCCAGGGACAGGCCTTTTCCGGATCGACCGACCTCACCTTGAGGAGCGGATGCGATTTCCATGGCGGGAAGCTCCAAGTCCATTATAGTGGTCTTCTCTTGACCCTCGAGCTTCCCTCGGTGGTAGTTCCATGAGGACCTTTGACCAAACGGCGGGTTCGATCGCAGCTCAGCTCAAGGAACATCCTTGGCGAGCGATCGTTACCGCCGCTCTACTTCTGGTACTTTTCGGTGTGATCCCGACGGCGATCGTTCTCTACAAATCCACCCAAGGGCTTTCCCTCGGATTCAATCCCTGGGTGATATTCTCCTTGGGCGCCCTGGTTTCAATCTTGACGATCCTCGTTTGGGTGTCCCGGCCGACATCGGCCTATGGCCCCCTCAAGATTGTCAACTCGTTCTCCAAGATAGGCATCGTTCTTCTCCTCGGAGCGATTTTTTCCGTGAGCTACACGTTCACCTCAGGCAATGCCACGGTGACCGCAACAGTGGGCAGTGGACCCATCTTTGTGCTGCTCCTGGCGGCCCCGTTGGTCGGGCTTCTTTCGGGGGGGCTTTTCACAGTCTTGGACCATAGGTTCCCCGAGTTCCGTCGAGGGCAGGAACGGGCAAGGCAATGATCCTGCTCGTAGGAGTAGCCCATGTTATCGACCTGCGAGAGGCTCTGAAGAAGGTCCTTCAAGACTTCGCACCGACAGCAGTGGCCGTTGAGCTTGATCCGGACCGATTTCAAGCCCTGGTCGATCGGGAAAAGGACCGGGCGGTTGGGCGTCCCCCAGTCCGAAAGAGGGGCGCTCCCATGCTTCTTCGCGTCTGGTCTTCAGTTCAGGACCGACTGGCCGCCGACCTTGGGGACGTCCCGGGTTCCGAGATGCTGGTCGCCTATTCCACTGCGCAGGAGATGAACGTGCCGCTGTTCCTCGTGGATGACCCGATCCGTCAAGTGGCCCCTCGTCTCATGAACTCGCTCTCGGTCAAGGAGCGAGTTGGATTGATGCTTTCGAGCGTGATCGCCCTCGTTACGCCAAGCCAGGTGGTCCAGAAAGGGCTTGCCCAGTATACGCAGGATCGAGAAAGCTACGTCCAGGCAATGCGAGAGCAATTCCCCAGCGTTGCGAGGGTTTTGATCGACGAACGGAACCTTCACATGGCGCAACGTCTCGAGGCGCTCTCGGTTCAGTTCTCCAAGGTGGCGGCCGTGGTGGGTGATGCCCACATTTCAGGACTCGAGGGACTGCTTAAGGGTCGGGCCGAGGTTTCGATCCGTCACCTCGTCGGGTCGGGATAGGTCCCCGGGAGGCGCACAGACGCTGCCGCCCACAAGGAAAAAGCACACCAACAGAATGCTCTTCCAGTCGGCTTCTCAGTTCCC
>JAKBKR010000343.1 GCA_021832495.1 bacterium
GTCGCTCGTGGCCCGCGGCAGCGGAGACCTCTACTTCTCCGAAAGCCGGGTCGAACAGGCCAACCTCCGGGTCACTGACATCGCTGCGGCCCTGCTCATCCTGCGGGAGGCGGGAGGGGACGCGGTCCGCACGGACGGGTCCCCGCTCGACCTCGAGCTCTCCCTGAAGGAGCGGACCACGGTCCTCGCCTGGGGCCGTCGGGAACTCTACGAGGAAGGACGAAAGGCCGGGGACTGGTGAGATGGAAGAAAAAGTCCGGATAGGAATCACCGCGAGCCCCGAGCGGCCGAAGGCGCTTGCCATTGCGCGGGTCATGCATGACCTCCTTTCTGGGCGATGTGAACTCTTCGTGGCGGATGACACGGCCCGGGCTCTCGGCCTGGTCGGGCGCCCCCTCAAGGAGTTCCAGGGGGATGTCCTCGTGGCCATCGGGGGGGACGGATGCCTCTTCTACTCCGCTCAGAATGTGGAGGCCCCCATCCTCGGGATCAACACGGGCGGGGTCGGTTTCCTCTCCGAGGTCGAACCGAACGGCGCGGAGCTTGAAGGGGCGGTCGAACGGCTGCTCACGGGAAAGTACTTCCTCGAACAGCGGATGATGCTCTCGACCTCGATCTGGGACGAACGGCTCCCCGATGCCCTGAACGACGTAGTGGTGCACGTGAAGGACGTGGCCCGGATGCGGGCCTTCGAGATCCTCATCGATAGCCGCCCCGTCGGGCGCCTAAGGGCGGATGGCATCGTTTTGTCCACCCCCACCGGTTCGACCTCCTACGCGTTGAGCGCCGGGGGACCGGTCGTGGACCCGACGGTCGATGCCATCCTCGTGACGGCGATCGCCCCGTTCGCCTCCGCCGGGCGGCCCTTGGTCGTGGGCCCGCTCAAGGAGGTCACCATCCGGCTGGTCGGCCGCCCGCGCGCCACGATCGCGGTTGTGGACGGTCACCACGAGGTCGAACTGGGCGAAGGGGTGGAGCTCAAGGTGTTCAAGTCCCCCCGGCGCACCTCGCTCGTCCGGTTCTCGACCGAGTTCTTCCAGCGACTCCGGGTACGCTCGATACTCTCCTGGGACGGACCCTAGCGAGAACGGATGCCGATGTTCCGCCCGAAACGGCGTCGCAAACCCACCGACGGCCCGTCCCACCTGGGGACCCATACCATCCGCCAGATCCGACGCTCCACGCTCGAGAGCGTCTTGGCGGGGGGAGCCTCGACCTTTCCGAACGAGTTCGGGGCGATTCTCAGGTCCGAGGAAGCCGGCACGATAACCGACCTTTTGCTCATCCCCGGGACCACGGCAGGCCGGCGCCATGCGAACTTTCAACTCTACATGCTCCCGGTCGACCTGACCGTGGTCGGCACGGTGCATTCGCACCCTTCAGGGGCGCTCCATCCCTCCGAAGCGGACCTGACCCTCTTCCGACATTGGGGCCGAATCCACATCATCGTGGGACGGCCCTTCGGAGAATTCAATTGGCGGGCCTACAACAACCTCGGGGCCGAGGTCACCCTTTCGGTGGTCGACTAGTCCCTCCCGATGCATTCGGTGGTGCGGGTCGCATCCAAGAGAGATACACGACCGAACCGAGCATGAGTGCGCCGCCCACGTACTGGAGAGGGGTCAGCACCACACCGAGGAAGAGGAGGGCCACCACCGTGGCCGAGATGGGTTCCATCACCCCGGCCACCCCCGCCTCGGTACCGGAGATGACGTCCCGACCCTCGAGGTAGAGACCGAAGGGGATGAGGGTCCCTGCAACGATCACGAAGAGGATGAGCGCGAGCAACAGTACAGGATCGCCCCCGAAGGAGTGGCTCCCGAAGCTGACCAGGGTTGGAAGACCAAAGGGCACGCTGAAGAGCCCACCGATCAGCATGCTCCACCCCGTGATGGCCCAGGGGTCCTCGACCCGGGTGAGCGTCCTCGAGTCCAACGTGTAGTACGCCGCGGTGATCGCGGATATGAGGCCGAAGACCAGGCCCGGTACCGTCAAGGTCAGTCCCGCCCTGGCCTCTCCCAGGGTGAGGAGGACCGTCCCTGCAGCGGCGAAGAGTACTGCGAAAACCATCCCCAAGGAGCGGCCGGAGCGGGACCGGCTTCCTTCGAACACCGCCATCATGGGAAGGGAGAGGCTCTGGAGCAAGGTTGCGGTCGGCGAGTTCGAGTTCGCAATGGCCAGGAAGTAACTTGCCTGGACGGCGAAGAGACCAATGAGCGAGAACAAGACCAATCGTCCGGCCCGCTCCTTCGGGAACCGGGGACGCAGCGCCACGAGGAGGAAGAGCCCCGAGAAGGACATCCTCAAGGTAACTAGGCCAAGGGGAGGAAACCCGTAGCGGTCGAACAGGGCTTGGGCCACGGTGCCCGAGATGCCCCAGAGCGCCGCCGCGAACAGAACGATCGAGACCGATCGGGTCCTCGACGGCATAGGCGATGGGAACCCCCGGGGCAACTAAACTGCGCGCTGGGGCCCTATTTCGTCAAAGGTGCCCTTTCAGGAAAGGTTCTCGAGGGACGCCGAGGGGAAGGGTGGCATCGATCCCCCACTTCGTGGTGATCCCGTCCTTCGAGGCGCTCGGATCGAGGCTGCTCCCTGTGGCGCCGGGGATGACCACGAGTCCCCGGTCGGCCTGGAGACGCGTGGCGACCGCCCATTCGACCTCACGGTCATGGAAGATGTCGATGTCCGAATCGACGATCGTGACCTGCTTCAAAGAGGCATGACCGGAGAAGGCCGCAAGGATGGCGTTCTTCCCATCGCCTTCCCGCCGCTTATCGATCGCAACGACACCGTTCAGCCATCCGCACCCGCCTTCCGTGAGGCGCACGGCCCGTACCCCCGGTACGACCGAGCGGACCGAGCGGAGCATGAGCGGTTCCCGGGGCAGTCCCATCAAGAGAAAATGCTCGTCGGAGCCCGGAACGATAGCGTGG
>JAKBKR010000344.1 GCA_021832495.1 bacterium
TCCCGCACTCCGCTGGTGGACGCGGCACTAAAGTCTCGCGAGGCTCTCATGAAGAGGGCCTCAACCGACGCGCGTCAGACAAACGGGCTGAATCAGCAGAGGGCCCGTGGAACGATTTGATCGACTTGAAACCTTTCCGGAAATGGGTTGGCATGCCCCGTTCCAGGGGGATCTCTCAGGGTGAGCGACTTCCGAAAGTCTGCGGACCTTCAGCAGAGTGTTAATAGGGTCGACATGCATGGCCCTAACCGAGGAGCTACCCAGTCCAGGGAGAACCTCATTCGACCAAAACTACCCAGAGGGGGTGGTCGAGGACTTTTCCTCCTCCCCCCCTCCCGCCTCCCAATGGTGAATGGAGTATGACATCGCTCTAAGCGTCGAGTACGCCTCGCGGCCCACCTGCCCGTAAGATACGAGCCAGTCCCCGGGCCGGATCAACGAGGGAGTAACCTTCGGATTGTAGAAGGCAACTCCCCCCCGCTCTCGGTACGCGCGGTCCTGGACGGCATAGAATAGCGGCGAAACCTCGAGTTCTGCACGTTCGTCCTTGTGCCTGTTCTCGCATACGACGATGAACAGCGGGTGCCGGACGAATTGGGTGGTGGGAATCGTCGTTTCGACTTGGGGGACGATCATCGGGATGTCAAGGTTGCCAATCATGTGGACGTGGACCTCCGCCCCAGGGCCGGTTCCGCGAATCTTGCGGATAGCCTCCTCAAGATCGGGGCGAATGAGCCGCGCGTAGTCCCGCGCGAGCTGCCGATCGATCGCTCGAAGCAACAAGTCAGCCGCGGAAATGAAGGGGCTGCACGTGTCTCCGTGGGGGATCGTTTCGACCCTATTAGACTCCGTGAGAGATTCCCACGCTTTGGAGATCGGCCCCCCAATTTCGTCCATCAAGAAGGACTGCCGACGCATGCGCGCGTTCTCGACCAGCTTCCAACTTGCGAGGGCAGGGAATGGGTGCTCGATTAGGTCGACCAACTCGGCCAGTGTGATGTACTTACGGCCGGGCGCGCGTCCAAACGCACCGACCGCTGGCAATGTCTTGAAATCATGGGCAGGGTCTCCGGTCATCTTGAGCCCCAAGTCCGCGGCAAGGCGGACCACATCGAAATTCGAGCCCACCACGTTCACCGTGAGCCCATCTATCGATAGCAGTTCCCTCCCGAATCGATAGAATGTGGCATCGGCCGCGCGAGGGCGTCCGGACAGGTACTTCGCGATCTCGTAGGCCTTGTACACCTTCTTGAGTCTGTCCAGTCCGACCTCGGCAAAGACAGACTCCAGAATCGACTCGTATCGGGAGGCGAACTCGTCTGGGTTCCCGATTTCAATAATCGCTGCGACTAGTCCTTTGAAGGAGAGGGTGACACCCGGTGAAGGTGAGTGACTCCGACGATAGACGATTGAGTCAACCGCATGGAAGGTCGCTGGTTGCGAAGCTGGCATTGGGTCCTTCGGAAGTCTTCTGAGCCTGAGCTCGCTAGCCGGAGGCGCAGAGGGCTCAAAGACTAGAGGGTAGTGCAAGTTCGACCGAACTGGTACTACCCCCAAACTCGGATGGGCTCGGCCGGATTCGAACCGGCGATCTTCGCTGTGTGAGAGCGACGTCGTAACCGCTGGACCACGAGCCCGTCCGGTGGGAGCCCAACCTCGCGGAGCCATAAGGGGTGCGATAGCCTCCACCCCTGAGGCTGCCGATCCAGGGGCGATTCGGGGTTACGCGATTCCCGGGGGTGGGGTGGCGGCCCTCGTCGGCGCTCCCGCGGGCGCAGTGGCCGAGCCCAGGACCAGCAGTTCCATGCCGACCATCAGGAGGCTCACTCCGACGAAGATCCACAGGAAGACCAACCCAAAGCCGGGGGCCAGGACGACGATGAAGCCGAAGACGATTTCGAGGACCCCGATCACCGACTTGAGTCCTTGCGCCCAGCCGGGCAGGCCCGGCGTCGCGGTGCTGGAAAGCAGGGCAAAGCCCGTGAAGACCAAGCCAAAGCCGAACAGGAAGGTCGAGAAGACGAGACCGAAGACGGGGTCGATGAAGTAGAGCGCTCCGATGCCGAGGGAGACGACCCCAAAGACCACCTGCAGCCCCCGGAGCCAGCCCGGTAGCTTGCTCGACGCCACGCCCTGCGCGATCGCGGAAAGCCCCAGGAAGATGATCGCCGTCGCAAACAGGATCAGGATCGCGGCCACCGCGAACCGGTCGACCGCCAGGACCAGGGCGCCGAGGATCACGGCCAGGACGCCCAGCGCGACCCGGAGGCCCCGAGGGACGTGCGCCAACGCCTCGAGCGGATGGATCGGGGGCATGGCCGCAGAGCGCGTCGGGGTCATCGAGGAGACACTCATCGGTCCCCAATCTGAGGTCGTCCTATTTAATGACCCCGTTCGGCAGGGCGAGCAGCAACGGGAGCAGCAGGCTCGCGAGCACGCTCAGCACGAGGCCGCTCGTGAGCGCGAGCCCCCCGGCCTCCGGGTCCCCGTAGCGCACCACGAACCAAAGGGTGGTGTCCATGGACGTCGCCCCGCCCATCGCGGTCAGCCCTTCGCCCCGCATCCGTCGGCCGGCCCAAGGCGCCGTCAACATCGTCAGGTTCTCGCGGAAGAAGTTCGTGAGGAACGCGAGGAGGCCGAGCGCCACACCGGCGCGGGCGGCTACCAGGGGGCCCGACAAGGTGTACCACCCAAAGGCGAAGGTGGTCGCCAGGGATACGGAGAGTGGCTGGCCCGTGGCGAAGACGAAGAGCAGGGCGGCGGCGAGCGCTCCCACGAGCGCGGCGACCAACGGGCGCCACGCCCGCCGGACCGCCGAAACCTGGAGTTCGATCTCGAATCCCACCAGGAAGAGCATCAGGTAGAGCACCCAGCTCACCGCTCCGCCGAGCGAACTCGGTAGGATGTAGCCGGCGAGTCCG
>JAKBKR010000345.1 GCA_021832495.1 bacterium
CGTCGAACGACACGTGGATCTCCGTTCCTTGGGGTGGCTTTAACCAGACCAATCAGCCGTTGCCATTGTGGAATGCGACAATCGACCATGTCAGTATGATCAATTTGACCGTCATAGCCAACTTGAATGGGAGTGTGACGATTGCGGGGGGAACCGCCCCGATCGCCTTCTCGGCCTTGGAAGTGTGCCCCGCCTCCTCCCATGCCGTCATCAGCCAGTGCGCCGACGGCATCGCCAACGCTACCGGTGTGTTCAATGTCGCGGCGGCCCCGCTGGGATGGGTGGTGATCACCGCCTCTTCCTCCGGCTTTGCTCCCAACAGCATCTGGGCCTATCTCAGCCCCGGCAACAACACGGTGGGCAACATCCCGCTGACTCCATTGGCAGTCGTTCAGGGGCAGGTGGTTTCGTCCAACGGGACCGGTCTCATCGATGTCAGTATCGACTACTGTACCGTGGCCGCATGGTCCCATGGTGGGGCCTGCAACAACCAGCTCGGCTCCGGGATCACCACGTCGAACGGGCGCTACGAAGGTTACCTTCCCGGCGGCTGGCTGCCGGGAGCCACCTACACCATCATCGCCCAGTCGAGCGGGTATCTCAGCGACTGGACCCTCCTCAATGCGACCGTCAATACCACGATCGTCGCCCCCACCCTTGTTCTCCCGCAGATCGGGTCGTCCGGCAACTCCTCCGGGGGAGCTCCGGTCGCCGTCCGGCCCGCCCCATCGGCCGCTCCCCGCCCGGTCGTTCCCTCCACCCAGGCGACCGGGTCGTGGGTTACGGGCCGCATCGTGGATCGTACGACGGGCGCCGGTATCGTCACGGCCGCCATCCAGGCTTGCACCGCGGGAAACCTCACCTGCGTGCTCTTTACCCCCGGGACCAACTCGGGCGGCTACTTCAACGGGAGCGTGGCTAGCGGCACGTACAACCTCACGCTATCTCCGTCGGGCTACTACCCGACCACGATCCTCCTCGACGCCAACTCGGGAACCTCTCTCAACCTTGGAACGATTCCCCTCATCCCCTTGCCGTGGGTAGCCGGCCGGACCTACATCAACCCCTGGAACACCATCCAAGTGTTCAACCCGAGCACTGGTGCGAATGTCTCCATCCTTATGGGTGCCCCGTCCGAGGCTCAGGTCTGTACGACCGGACTGACCTTCTGCAGCAACGCGATGCCCGTCGACTCGGGCGGGTTCTTCATGGTCCAGACGATCTACTCCACCTACCTGACCCTGACCGTGGCTCCGACGTTCGCGGGCGCCTATACGAGCGGACCGGGAGGCTTTGTACGGAACTCTACCATCTTCAATGCCACCGCGCCCCAAACGAACCTTACCGTCCCAGTCCCCTTGGATTACTTCGTGGCCTACATGGTCACCGCCTACGACAACGCTTCGTACAATGCCTCGATTGGTAGGTTCACCCAGCCCGCGATCTGGACCTCGGCCTCGATCAGTTCGCGCGCGGGAAGTGGCCGGAATGGACAGGCCTCGGGGATCACCAATGGGGCGGGTCAAATCGCGCTCTTTTTGGCGGCCGGTGGGCTCAACACCCTCTCACTGACCGTCGGGAACCCCAAAATGTACTTCCCCCTCACGTTCCACAACCGTCAAGCCGTCTCCCTCGGGACGCCGAACCTTACATACACCTTCCCGTCGGCCAACCTGACCGGGTTTGGGTGGGCGGTGGCCACACTTGTCAATTCGATCACGGGCCTGCCGGCCCAAGGGGCGGGCATGGCCGCCTCCTTCACCACCGTTTCCGGACTTGTGGTATCCACCTCGGGGTCGGCCAACGGCGGTGGGTACGTCAACATCTCGGCTCCCGTGGGACTCTCCGTCCGGTTCTCCATCGGGGGCAGCGGGGACTACAACAACACCACAATTGTGGCCGCGGTCAAGACCGGTCAGACGACCTACCTCAATTCGACCAGCGGGTCGGGCGCCGTCCGACTGCTGCCGTGGGGGTGGGTCCGGAGTTCAGAGTTCAACTATTCGACCCCTGGGGCGTATATCGGAACGATTGTCGATCCGGTCCACGATGGGGCGATTGCCGAGGCGAGCATCACTGTCCAGAGTTCCGACCCGGCCTACGGAACGACCACCGCACCCCCCTCCAACGGGCTTGGGGAGTTCATGGTCGACGCCCCGGTCGGCCCGGCCGACTACCTCCAGGTGTCGGCCGAGGGGTATCTCACCAACACGACAGCCCACTTTGGCGTTTTCCCCGGGGCGATGACCGTCTTCCCCACCATCAACCTCACGGGCGACGGGGTCTTGGCCGGCCGCGTCATCGGCGAACCTTCGGGCCTACCGGTCGCGGGCGCAATGGTTACGATCTGTCCGGCAAACTCGACGTTCTCCCCGGAGTGCGTCACTGTCACGACCAACCTCTCGGGAATCTACTGGGCCGCCACCCCGCCCGGCCGTGTCGGGGTTACCGTGACAGCGATCAACTATGTTGGCAACTACACCGAGGACGTCACGGTCCACTCCGACCGGTACTTCATGGCGCCCACGTATGAGATGCAGGAGTATGGGCTCGTCACCGGAAGCGTGATCGGTCTTCCCATCGGCCTTTCAATCCCGAACGCCTCCGTGAGCCTGTGTTCGCCGATCGGGGTTCCGACTGGACCCTGTTCGTTCCAGTACGACACTACGCCGAACGGTTCCTTCTCGCTCTCGGTCCCCGCTGCGCAGTACGTGGTCGTCGTCTCCTTCCCCTACTACAATTCCACCTACTTGCCCATCTCGCTCCGCCCCGGTGAGGTCCTCTCGCTGGGTTCCCTCTTCATTCAAGAGTACGGCATTCTTCTGGGTCGGGTCCAGAATGCGGTGACGGGAGCTCCGGTGGTCAATGCCGTAGTCTCGGGCTGCCCCGTCCTGCTCTGGATGAAGATCG
>JAKBKR010000346.1 GCA_021832495.1 bacterium
ATCCATCTTTTCGAATGCCTTTCCTAGATTGCTGAGGAGCGTCACAATTTGCAAGGTAGTTCTCGAATCCAGTGTGTCAAGACCGCCTTCGGGCCAACGCCCCGCAATGGACCTCCTGACTCTGGCAACGGTGCAAAGCATCCATCTTCCTAAAGCCAAAGTGCCATCTGGATCAAGTCAGCTGCCTTTCCATCCAAGATGATATCATTCCGAAGTCGTCCTTCCTCTCTGAACCCAAAGCGCTGGTACAGGCGTATTGCACGCTCGTTCGTTGAAAAGACTCCCAACTTCACTTTCCGAACCTGGTTTTCTCGCGCCCAATCGATCTGAACTTTCAGGATAGCCGTTCCCAGTCCGGCACCTCGAAACTGCTTTTCAACCGACATGCCCAAGCTGGCCGTGTGAGCGTTCTTCTTGAACTGACCCCTCTGAATATCCGCGGCAGCCACGAGGGAACCGTCTACTTCTGCCGCGGGCCAGAGTGCGGAAGACGAATCAGATTCCCGGAACTGCCTCTCAAGTTCTTCCAATGTCCGAGTGAAGTGCTCCGTCATGAGGTAGACCCCCTCGGACCCAATACGATTCACATGATCGATCCAAGCCTTAGCGTCGTCCGGTTTTGCACTTCTTAACAGGGATGTTCGCCCATCTCGCAATTTCACAGTCTGAGGTAGGCCCGTTAGAGGTCAACAGTCTCGGAAGATTCAAAGAGCTTTGGGACATCGCTGGAACAGGAAGAAGAACCTCATCTCGGAACATGTGCTTATTGATGCACTTCTTATTTGAAGACGCTGAGGGGGAGATTTGAACTCCCGAGGCTTGCGCCACTGGCTTTCAAGGCCAGCGCCTTACCGGACTAGGCTACCTCAGCGCCGACCAGCATGCGGTCGAACGGATAACGCTTCAGCCCGTGGGACGCCTACGCCGGCACAGATACCGAGACCTTATTCAACAGCAGTTGCGGATCCACCATGTGCCGGGGGAGTCCCAACGTCTTCGGGTCCAGCCCGAGTGCAATTCCGATCAGTTGGGGGAAGTGGAGGACGGGCATATTGAGATCCTCCCCAACGGCCTTCCCGGCTTCCTTCTGGTAGGTGTCGAGGGAAATGTGGCACAGCGGGCAAGGAGTGGCCATGGCATCGGCACCCCCCTGCTTTGCCTCCCGGATCTGGTTCCCTGCGATCCGCTGTGCGGTCTCGGGCTTGACGAACTGGATCGGGAACCCACAGCACTGAACCCGGCCCCGATAGTAGACCGGCTCCGCTCCCAAGACCTTGATGATGTCCTCGAAGGTGTGGGGCTCTTCGGGGTCGTCGAACTTCATCACATCATGGGGCCGTAGAATGTGGCAACCATAGAACGCCGCGACCTTCGTCCCGGTCAAGGGCCGTCGCACGAGGGGGCGCAGCATTTCGGCACCTCCAAGGTCTTCCGAAATGATCTGGAGAAGATGCTTTGGAACCGCCGTTCCCTGATACTGGAAACCGATTTTGCCCAGCGTCTGGTCAACCCTTGCCTTGACCACGGCGTCATGCGTCATTGTGTGACGGGCATGAGTCAGCATCCCTTGGCATGTGCTGCATATGGTCATCACCGTGTTCAACCCGGCCCGCTCCGCCAGCGCAAGGTTCCGGGCGTTGAGCGCGATGTTGAGCGTCATGTTGGCCTCGTCGATGAAGCCGCTCCCACAGCAGGAAAAGGTGGGGAAGTCCACGAGCTCTATCCCAAGAGCCGCGGCCACCGCCCTAGTCGCCATGTCAAGTTCCTTTCCCGACTCTTGCGCCACGCACCCTGGGTAGTATGCTACTTTCACTGTCATTCTCCTTTGACCCCCTTCCCGGCCGGTCGTTCACGCCCTTTGATATCCTCCGGCTTGTTGAGATCGGCATAGATCGCTTGGACCTCGGAGAGCCCTTGGATGGGTGGATGCTTCTTGAGGGACTTCCCATGACGCATCATCTGGAACCCCTTCCCCACCTGGCCGAGCATCCCAAATAATCCCAGGGAATCGTGCGCGAGCTTGGTCTCGTTGAGAATACCCCCTTGCTCGATGTTGTTGAGGAAACCGATCGAGTGCTTGCTTCCCCGTTCCCGCTTGCCAATTTCTTGATTGGCGAGGCGTTTCAGGTCCACGATTCGCTCCGCGGGTCGAACATCCTTGGGGCAGGCCTCAACACAAAGGTTGCACCGAAGGCAAAGCCAAAGCTTCTGGTTTTGGATCCCTTCCAATCGTTCGTGGTACGCGGCATCCCGGGGATCGACCGTGAACCGGTAGAGCTTGGCAAGGGCCATGGGCCCGAGGAAGTCGGGGTCGGATCCCACTGCAGGGCATGCCGAGTAGCACGAGGCACAGGCGATGCACCGCGGGGTTTCCCGGAACTGGTCCACCTGTTCCGGGGTCATGCGGGACTCCTTGCCTTGGGGCAAGGGGTTTGCTGGATCCAAGATGAGGTGAGGACGGATGTGCCGGTATCGGTCCCAGAACGGGGTCTGATCGACCACGAGATCGCGCAAAACCGGCTGGTTCGCCATCGGCTCGATCCGGATCGTGTTGTTATGGGTCTTGGTCTCAGTACCCACGAGCCGCGAACAGACGAGCCGGCTCTTTCCATTGACCCGCATGGCACAGGAGCCACAGATCTCCTGCCGACACGAATAACGGACGGCCAAGGTAGGGTCCTGTTCATTGCGGATCTTGATGAGCCCGGTGAGGATCGCCTCCGTCTCCCCGATCTCGACAACGAAGTTCTGGAAGTGCGGCACCCCCCCCTTCCCATCATTCCGGAGGATCTGGTACGTGACCTGCGTCATCTCAGTACGCCCGCTCCTTCGGCTGATATTCGGTGATCGTCACGGGAAGATAAGTGAGGCTCGGTCCCTCCTTCGTGATCTGGGCGAGGGTATGCTT
>JAKBKR010000012.1:0-3150 GCA_021832495.1 bacterium
CCGACCGCTTTCTCCAAGCCCTGAAAGGGGAACGGTCCGACGCGACCCCGGTATGGCTCATGCGCCAGGCGGGAAGGTACCTTCCCGGGTACCGGGCGCTGCGGCAGAAGCACGGCATCCTGGAACTCGCAAAGGACCCGAAGCTCGCCTGTGAGGTCGCGAAGGAACCGCTCCAGCTCTTCGACCTCGACGCTGCGATCGTCTTCGCCGACATCATCCATCCGCTCGAGGGGGCAGGCGTTGAGCTCCGGCTCGATCCGGGCACGGGGCCCGTCATCGTACATCCGCTGAGGAAGAAGGAGGACCTGGAATCGCTGCGCTCCCCGTTCGACGTGGCGAAGGAGACCGCCTTCGTGGGGGAAACGATCCGCCGGCTCCGGGAGTCGGTCGCGAAACCCGTGATCGGATTCTCCGCGGCCCCGTTCACGCTCGCGTGCTATCTTATCGAGGGCTCCTACGCCCGCGACTTCCCCGAGGTTCGCCGGATGATGCTCTCCGAGCCCGACCTGTTCCGACGGCTCGTCATGCATCTGACGGGAGTCGTCATCGATTACCTCCGAATGCAGGAGCGTGCGGGAGCCCAGGCCGTCCAGCTCTTCGATACCTGGGCCGGGATCCTCTCGACCGAGCAGTACAGCAAGTTCGCCCAGCCGTTCCTGAGCGAGATCCTCACCTCCGTGGACGTTCCCACCATCTACTTCTCCACCTCCTCGCGCCACCTGCTGGAGCTGCAGGCGAGCCTCGGAGCCACCGCTCTCGGAGTGGACTGGCGCGTACCCCTCGACGAGGTCCGGCGCGTGGTCGGGGACTCCACGATCCTCCAGGGGAATCTGGACCCGACGGCCCTGTTGACCCCGGCCGAGGATTTGAAACGGGCTGCACAGGATGTGCTCCAGCGCCTGCCGCGGGACAGCCACCACATCTTCAACCTCGGACACGGTGTGCTGCCGCAGACCGACCCGCAAAATGTAAGAGAGCTGGTCGACTTCGTCCACGCCAACAGCGGAGGGCAATAGCGGCATGGATCTCGCCAAGGCTCCCCACGTCCTCACGTGGGAACTCACCCGCGCGTGCGGCCTCAAATGCCGCCACTGCCGCGCGAACGCGATCCCGAAGCGCAACTCCCGCGAGCTTACCCTGACCGAGGTGGAGTCCGTGCTCGACGACCTCTCGACCCGGTTCGAGATCCCCCCGCTCATGGTCTTCACGGGCGGCGACCCCGTCGAGCGTCCGGACCTGCGCGATATCTTGCGCGCGAGCGTTTCCCGGAAACTGCACACCGCGGTCTCCCCCAGCGTTACCCCTCTCCTCACCCGCGAGGTCCTGACCGAGTGGCGGGACCTCGGGGTCAAGACGGTCTCCATCAGCATCGACGGGGCCAACGCGCAGATGCACGACGGCTTCCGCCGGATGGAGGGCACCTTCGCCGCCTCCATTGAACGCGCCCGGGATGTGCGCAGCCTCGGGATGGGCCTCCAGATCAACACTTCCGTCTGCGGCGACACGGTCGCCGGAATGCCAACCATGGGCGAGCTCGTCAAGGAGCTCGGGGTCACGAGCTGGGAGGTCTTCTTCGTCGTCCCGACCGGGAGGGGGCGCGCCCTTCCCAAGATCACCACGGAGGACACGGAGTCCACGCTCAAGTGGCTCGCCCTCTACTCGAAGACCGTCAACTTCCGGGTGACGGCGATCGCCGCGCCCCAGTACCGCCGCCTTCTCCTCCAGAACGTCCCCGGGACGAAGTGGCCCTCGATCCCGGCCATCCGCGAGGCCCAGGGGTTCGTCTTCATCGACCACCTAGGCGAGGTCTACCCCAGCGGGTACCTTCCCGTCTCTGCGGGGAACGTCCGCCACACCCCTCTCTCCACCCTTTACCGGGATTCGCTCCTCTTCCGGGAGCTACGGGACCCCGAACTCCTCCGGGGCCGGTGCGGGGCCTGCGAGTACAAGCGTATTTGCGGAGGGTCCCGGGCACGGGCCTACGCGGTCACTGGTGACCTACAGGCCGAAGACCCGGCCTGCCCCTACGTTCCCGAGGGCTGGGAAGACCGCCCGAAGGTCGTCCTCCCGGTCCACGCGTAACGCCGACGGGAAGCTACCTGCAAGAGTAGCTTTTTATCGTGGGAAACCCATTCTAGGAGGAGATGCGCTGGAAGCTCTCCGCCCAGTCGAGACGTGGGCTCTGGTCGTTATTGGGCGGCCTAGTGCTGCTTGCGATCGGACTGGGGCTCTTGATAGCCTTCCCTACGAAAGGATGGGGTCCTCTCGCCCCAGAGGCTCAGGTGGGGATGGTGCTGATGTTCTCTGCACTCGTCCCTATCCTCTACGGACAATGGTCCGTTGGCCGGGGGGCGGTCCGAGAGATCGAAGGGCCCAAGGCGACCCCCCCTGAGCCCCCTCAGATCGAGGGAGCAAGCATCGAGTGGATGGTGAACCCATACCGCGAGACCCGACTCGCCCGGGAGAGGAGGAACCGGACCTTCGCGGTGGGCGCCGGGCTGTTCTTCGGGGCAGCCACGGTCGCCCTGGCATGGCTGTTTTCCACTCCGAGCACGCCGTCCGCGCTCGTCATCAACGCGATCATCGGTACATGGTTCCTCGCCATGGTCCTCGGCATTTTCGGCCTCGTCTCTGCTCAACGGGACAGCTACCTTTCTCCCCTGAGGGTCGGGATCTCGTCCCAAGGCACCTATGTACAGTACGACCCGGCCACGGCGAAGAAGCGCCGTCGTATCCCCTGGCTCGCCGAGTTCATCCCCTGGTCGGAGGTGGGCGGGCTCAACGTATGGACGGGATGGGGACCGCCCCACGTCATCCAGTTCCTTCGCAAGAGCGGAGGGCGATGGTCCATCGTCCAGCTCTCCGAAAATATAGTCGCTCGGATCCAGTCGGACTGGGACAAGGGGGCCCTTCGCGGGCTGCCAGCGTCCGCCCGATCGAGAACGGAGTGCCTTCCCTCCGGACTGCGCCCCACCTCCCCGTCCGCGACCCGGACCCTTGCCGGGAACTGGCGGGAGAACGATTTCCGCGAGAGGTACCGGAGGATGAAGATCTGGACGAATGTGATCTACGTGGCCTATTCCTTGGTCATGGGTGGGATCGTGGGAAGTGTGCTCGACTCCACGACCTTGCACGTGCCGGTGCTCGCCC
>JAKBKR010000012.1:3160-15974 GCA_021832495.1 bacterium
GCTCGCCCCGTGGGCATTCGGCCTCCTGCTGGGAGGCGCGATGTACCTCGTCACGTTCCCCTTCCTGCAGAAGAGGGGGGCGGGAGGGACCCTCTCCTATTCCACTCCTATCCGAATCCAAGTAGGCCCCGACGGGCTTCGGGCGGAACTGAAACCGCTCAGCGGGGCTTCGCAAGACCCCGTGCGTGACGTCACCGTGCTTTGGTCAGAGGTGACGTCGGTGGAGAAGGCCAGGAAGGGGACTCAGGTCGTGAAGTACTCCCGCGGCGCCATGCCCCAGGTCCCAGGAGAGACGGAGTGGACACCGGGCACCAGCTTCCTTGTGGTCACGGAGGAGAACGGCCAACACATCGATTCCGAGTGGGCGGCGTGGAAGACGCGGGACGGGCGTAGTGCTCAAACCGGTCTGCTGACGCCCTCCTAGCCGTGCGACGGACCCCATCGTGCTTCCTCAGCTCTGGGCGCGTTGGTCCCCCCTTGATATCGGGGGTTCTCCGGTGAGAAGGACGGAACTGCGTTGGGTTGGCGAAGCCACACACTCGTGGCGGGCCCAAGCCCGTCCCGGGGCCATCCGCTCGCTTATGTACGGAAATTTCGTAGAGAGCCTGGTCGCCTGAGTTAGGGATGGTCGCGAAAGTCATCGTCCGGGGAAAGAACGTTTGGAAGGTGTACCGGTCCGAGGCCGGGGATGTCGAAGCTCTCCGGGGGATCGATGTGGCCATCCGGAAGGGCGAGATGGTGGCCATCATGGGCCCCTCCGGGTGCGGCAAGACGACCTTCCTGAACTGCTTCTCCGGCCTGGACGACGTCACGAAGGGTACCGTGCACGTCGAGGGCACGAACATCCACGCCATGAACGACAACAAGAAGAGCGAGTACCGGGCCCGCCGCATGGGCTTCGTCTTCCAATCCTACAACCTGCTTCCCGTCCTCACCGCGGTCGAGAACGTCGAGCTCCCGCTCCTGGTCTCCGGTGTCCCGCGCAAGAGCGCCCGGGCGAAGGCCCAGGAGTGGCTCCGCGAGCTCGGCCTGGAGGGTAAGGAGGGGTACCGTCCTCTCGCCCTCTCCGGGGGACAGCAGCAGCGGGTGACCCTGGCCCGGGCCCTCGTGAGCGAGCCCGCCATCGTGTGGGCGGATGAGCCGACGGGGAACCTGGACGCCGAGAACTCCCAGCAGGTCATGGGACTCCTCCGATCGCTGAACCAGGCCCACGAACAGACGTTCATCGTGGTCACCCACGACGCAGAGGTCGCTAAGTCCTGTGACCGGGTGATCCGCATGCGGGACGGGAGCCTGCAAGCCCCGTGAGCGTCGGAGCCGTCCGGGTGGGGGCCCATGCGTTCCGGGGCCTGGGATCCCTCTTTTCCTCCCCGGCGGCCCTTCTGCTCCTTCTGCTCTTCGTGGTTCTGGGATTCTCGCTCATCCTGGCCCTGTGGGACCCCCTCACCGCCCGGATCGGGTTCCGGAACTTCGTCCGGGGCCGGCGAAGGACCGCGGTGCTCCTCCTAGGACTGCTGGTCGGGACCGCCATCATCTCCTCCAGCCTGGTCATCGGGGACACCGTCGGTTCGCTTTCCACCCACTTCACGTACGTCTACGACGGGAACGTCCACGAGGCGGTCTACGCCCCGGGGTACGCCCCGCTCCCGTACTCCTTCTTTCTCAAGCTCAATGACTCCATGGCTACCCAGAAGGACGTGGCCGGGGTCTCTCCGCTCATCTTAGCTCCCGGGCAGGTCTCCGGGATCGATCGGCAGAGCGGGGTGCCGCAGACCGGGATGAACCTCGTCGGCACGGACGCCAACGTGAGCCAAGCCCTCGGACCCTTCACCTCCGTGAACGGGAGAACGGTGCCCGGTCCGCTCCCGGGCGAGGTACTGCTGAACCCGACCGCGGCGCAGGACCTGGACGCCCACGTCGGGGACCACCTGCTCTTGACCGGCCCCACCCGCCAGAACGAGACGGTCACGGTCCAAGCCCTCGTCGTGGCCGACGGGAGGGGGGGCTTCCAGGACAACGGGGAGGGCAACATCTTCTCGACCCTCTCCGATGCCCAGGGGCTGCTCCGGATGCCGGGGGCGATCAACTACGTTGCGGTGACCAACGTCGGGGGGGCCGAAGGAGGGATCCAGTACACCAGCACGGTGATGTCCGAGCTCACCTCGACCGTCCCGACCGTGATGTCGAAGTTCCCCTCGGGAACTCTCCCGTCCAGCCTGGGCATCCACAACGTCCTGCAGGACGACGTGAACAGCGCCGCGAGTTCCGCCTCCAGCCTCACCACCCTCTTCCTGGTCATCGGCCTCTTCTCCATCGTCTCGGGAAGCATCCTCGTGGTGGGCATCTTCGTCCTCCTCTCGGAGGAGCGACGGGGACAGATGGGAGTCGCCCGCGCCGTGGGGATGCGGCGCCGGCAGTTGGTCAAGTCGTACTACTTCGAAGGGCTGGCCTATTCCGCGGGCTCCGCCTTCCTCGGGACCCTCCTCGGGGTCGGTATCGCCTACCTCCTCGTCGACCTCCTGGTCTCGGTCGTTGACACCGGGAGCACGACCCAGGCGGTACTTACCTCGTTCACGGTGCTGCCCTCCTCCCTGCTCATCGCCTACGTCACCGGTTTCCTGCTCACCCTCGGCACCGTGGTCCTCACCGTGACCTACGTGAGCCGGCTCAACATTGTCCGGGCAATCCGCAGCCTCCCGGAACCGCCCCTGAACCGCCGCTCCTACCTTCGGGTCGGAGTGGGCGGGGGGCTCATCCTCCTCGTGGGTTTGCTCCTGGTCCGGTTGGGCCTGCCGGATTCGGTCGACGTGGGGGTCGCCGACCTCGGGGTTTCTCTCGCGATCTTTGGTGCCGGGCTCATCGCCACCTCGCTCATTCCGAACCGGTTGGCCATGACCGGGATGGGGGCCGCCCTCATCGTCTTCTGGGGCGACCTGCCGCTCCGGAACGCGATGTTCGGAACGGGGCACGGGGGAAGCATCTTCGTCTTCTTCCTCGAGGGAATCATGCTCATCCTCGGGGCCATCGTGATCTACCTCTTCAACGGGGACCTCGTGATGAAGGCCCTGCGTTCCTTGCTCGGGAGGAGCTCGAAGAGGGTCCCGGTGGTCATGGTGGCCTTCACCTATCCGAGCCAGAAACCCTTCCGCACGGGGATGACCCTCTCGATCTTCGCCATGGTGCTCTTCACGATCGTGGCCATTGCCTCGATCGGGAGCGGGGTCGCGAGCAACCTCAGCGAGACCGTCCAATCCGCCTCGGGAGGATACACGATGGCAGGCACCTCGGAGGCCCCCATCCCTCATCTGGCTGCGTCGGTCCAGAACAACTCGACCCTGGCCTCGGATTTCTCCACTGTGATCTCCTTCTATTCGACCCAAGGGGTGGCGGATCCGGTTTCCGTCCCGAACGCTTCTGCCTTCTCGGCGCGCCTCGCTGCGGCCCCGGTGGGAGTTCCCGCGGACCAGAACTTCTACACCTCGAACCAGTACAACTTCAGTTCCACCCTGAACGGCATGTCTTCCGCCAAGGTCTGGCAAACGCTCCAGACCCAACCCTCGGCCGTGGTGCTCTCTGGGGATTTTGCGGGGGGGTCCCGGAGCTTCTTCGGGGGCTCTTCCCGCACTCCCGTCGTCCCGGGGGAGGTGCTCAACCTCACGGTCCCTGGAACCCCCTACTCGACCCAGGTCCACGTGATCGGCCTGCTTTCGGAGACCCTCCTGTCGGTCGTCCTCCTCAACCCCGGGACCATGACGGGGACGCTGCATTCGAACCAGAGCTCGCTCTTCCTGTTCACCACGGCGAAGGGCATCCAGGCTCAGCAATCGATCTACGATCTCAAGCGAGCCTACTTCGGCTACGGCTTGCAGCTCATGGACTTCCAACAGACCCTGACCTCCAACCTCCAGTTCCTGGTCGCCTTCATCGACCTTCTCGAGGTCTTCGTGGCCCTGGGGCTCCTCGTGGGGATCGCGGCCATCGGGATCCTGGCCTTCCGCGCGATCGTGGAGCGGCGCGGCGAGGTCGGGATGCTTCGTGCCTTGGGATTCCGACGGGGTCAGATCTTCCTCGCCTTTTTTATCGAGTACAGTTTCCTCGCGCTTCTCGGGATCGGCATCGGGGTGGCCCTTGGGGCACTCCTAGCCTACAACCTCTCCCAGAGTGCGGGAGGGATCCTCTCCTTCTCGGTCCCGTGGGTCAATATCCTCCTCATCGTCGCCTTGAGCTACTCTTTGACCGTGCTCGCGACGGGCCTCCCGTCGTATCGGGCCTCGCGGATCCCGCCCGCCGAGGCGCTCCGATATTCCGAGTGATCGGACATAGGAATGTGCTCCGAAGCGGGCGCACAAACATTTGTAGAGGTGGCTTCCTTCCTGTAGGGACATGAAATTCCCGGCGGCCGCCGTCACCTTCGATCTCTGGCACACTCTGATCTACCTGCGCCCTCGCGCAGAGGAACGCTACGTGCAGCAGCAGTCTGCTCTGGCGGCCGACGTGCTCGAATCGTCTCCGGTCCGGCGCGGCGGTCCCCGCCTTGGTCGCGAAGCGTTGGAGGAAGCCTTTCGAAAGGAGCGGGTTCGGGCTGTCGCTGCGGCCGACCAGGGAAGGGTCGTGACCGTGGCCGAGCAGATCGCCCACGTCGGCCTTGCCACGGGAAGGAAGGTGGATCCCGAGGCGTATCTTGCCTTGCTCGAGCGAGAGGTCGCCCGTACACCCTTCCTGAGGGCCAGCGGTGCGATCTCCACCCTCCGGGAACTACGGAAGGAGGGGTACCGGGTGGCCCTCGTCTCGAATACCGTCGGTGAACCCGGAGCCTTCCTCCGCCCCGTTCTTCACCATCTGGGCCTCGACCGCTGGTTCGAGACCTGCGTGTTCAGCGACGAGCAACCCTGCACGAAACCCGCTCCGCAGATCTTCCGGACGGCCCTACGGGCCGTCGGATCCGACCCGGCGCACGCGCTCCATGTGGGCGACGGCTGGGGGGATATCGAGGGGGCTCGCCGAGCAGGGTACCGATCCTATGTCTACTTCCTCGGGCTCCAGGATTACGGCCCAAGCTATCGCGCACTGCACGCGGCTGCGAAGGGACACCAGATCGTGGCGGACCATCGCATCGACCATCTGGGCGCGCTTCTCCCACTCGTTCGGAGGCTGCTGGGTCATCCGAAGAGTCCCCCATCCCCGACTGGTGGAAACCGTCCATGACCGCCCTCCCTCGGTTCTTGATACACTTTCCTCGGCTTAGCACCAGGGGAGATTTGGTGCACCGCCGCGACAGTCTCCGCCCCACCAGCTAACCTACCCTGAGACCGCAAGGAGTGGGTCCTGGCCCCCCCCAGCGACCAAAAATCCTAGGCGCTCAAAAACCTGACAGCACGAGAGGTCGCCTACGGACCCCAAAGTGGAGGATTTGGATAGTTATTGATCGGCCAACAACCCCACGATAGTTGGCGTTTCACTTCGTGGCTCTCGCACTCGACATACAGACCGACCGGAAACGCCCCGGCTTGATGCCAGCCAAACTGATACTCTCCCCACCGATCATCCCTTGCAGGCGGGCTATCCCTCTCCCAGTCGCCTTCGCAAGCCTCAGGTCCTTGCCTGAATACTCGGACTCGAACCACCATCCCAGCACTCTCAACGTACGGTCCCCAGAATCATAACGGAGATCCGCGCGCCCACAGAGAGTATCTCCGTACAGCATCGGAAGGCAGTAGTAACCCCATCGGCGCTTCTGGGCGGGGACGTAGACCTCCCAACGGTAGTCGAAACCGAAGAGTTGGCGGGCTCGGCCCGCCGCGACCACGATGTCAAGTGGGGCAAGGAACGTTGCCTCCTCCTTGGTCGAGGTGCTCAGAGGTGTCCACCCCCTCGGGAGGTCGCCCCGGGCTAGGGCCTCCAATATCCTCTGGCCTTCGGTGTCGGTCCAGAAGGGGCCGCGCCACCCTTCGACCTCGACGGGGACGAGGTCGCCTGACTTCTCGCGTTCCTGGACCCAGACCTTGCGGGCCTCCCCTCGGGGTGGCTTAACGTAGGCCGAATTGAGGATACGGGTGAGCCCGGTCCGGTCGGCCATCCCGAGAGAGCGAAGGACTCCGGTGGCCATCCGCTCCGAGGCCTCCTCCAACGGTTTAGGGGTGAGCCATCGCTGGGGCACGAGTCGGGAGGTCAGGTCGTAGAGGCGCTCGCCCCGCCTCCTACTCTGGATCATGAGGTCGCCTCGGTGCCACAGGTAGTACAGGGCCAGGCCCGTGTCCTTTCGGGCCCGGTAGCTGTCCACCCCTGCTCCTCCGTCTAGGTCCCGCCCTCCGAGGGGGCCACGCGTCTCGACCGCCTTCAGAACCCTTGAGACAAGGGCTGCATGGGTCTGGAAGAAGTGCTCGCGCTGTCCTTTGTAGTCGGCAACCTGCATCAGGGGAAGCAAGAACGGGAGTTCCTCGATGGGGCGGATGCGGAGGTTCCCACCCCACTCGAAGAGCATTCGCTTGCCGTAAAGGGCGTCATCGAGCAGAGAAGGGCGGTAATCCTCGACGCGACCGCAGAAGGCAAGATCGTGACTCCTGCCTACGACGTTCAGGGGATCCACCTGAATGGATCCTGCCTCTTGCACAGCGGCGTGAAGCCCTTCGAAACCTTTCCACCGTCTCCCCGGCCATAGCCCCTGCCTTCCCAGGACGAACTGACGCACAGTAGTTTGGGAGAAGGAATCGGTGCTCACGCTAGGCAAGGAAAGATTGGGAGAATATCACTTGGGTTCTCTGGAAGGGCACCCCATGGTCGGCGCAAGGCACTCCTTTCTGTCATCGGCTGCAGCCGAAGAACTGAAGAATTGCATCGCTTCTTGTTCCCGCAGCCCACAGGGAGTGCACACCATGAGCGTTCGATTCCAGATCGTCGTCGATGGCAAGGATGTCGAGGGATTGGCACGTTTCTGGGCAGCGGCCCTGAAGTACATCCCGGAACCCCCTCCCCCAGGGTTCGCCTCTTGGAGGGAGTTCTACCTGAGCCTCGGGGTCACCGGGGACGATCTTGAGATCGGGACGGATTCGATCGTGGATCCGTACGGTGGCGGGCCCCGGATCTGGTTCCATCGGGTCCCTGAGCAGAAGGTGGTCAAGAACCGGCTCCACTTCGACCTGAAGGCGAGCGGGGACCGGAGCCTTCCCTTCGCCACGCGGCGCGCCCAGGTCGAGGCAGAGGTCTCGCGGCTGGAGCAGATAGGCGCTCGCCGTCTGGAGACGGACAACGACGAGGCCCACGACCGTTACGCGGTGGCGATGGCGGATTCAGAAGGGAACGAGTTCGACGTGAATTGAGAAGGACGGTCTTGCAAACACCCCCAAGACAGGACCTACCCGTTTTCCCTCGTCCCCCTCGGTCGTCCCCCCCATTGCGGCCTACTGATCCGCGGCCGAACGCGTGACGTACTGCTTCTGAGGAGGGAGCAGGTTGTGTAGCCTCACGCAGACGTCTCTGCGGTGCCCCAAGATTATCACGACAACCTCCTCACCATCGATTGCATAGACGCATCTCCAAGGCGGTATGCTGAGTGTCCAAACGTTCTGGTACCCGCTGAGTGGATGAACATCAAGATCCGGCCCTGGGACTCGAGGGTGCTGCTCAAGCGGCTCAAAGGCCTCATTAAATAGCCGCTGAGCATTTCGAGGGAGGAGTTTGAAGCTCTGCCCCGCGATGGGTTTCGCGAAGACGAGTCGGTACATTCAGTGTTTGGGCGTAAGTCCGTGAGTGCGGCGAAACTCGCCCAAAGATTCTCTCGGAAGAAGAAGTGCCTGCTGAAGGTCCCGTCGGAAGTAATCGGGGGGGACTTCATCCATGAGGTCCTCGATAGCCTCGGCGGCGCTCTTGCCGCCAACCTGGTAGTCTCGAAGCCTATCGCGCACCCTCTCAGGCAAGGTGACAGTCGTGAGCTTTCCGCTCGAACTCGACATCACTAAACCAATTGCAGCAATAGCATTAATGCCATTCTAAGGGGGAAAGTGGCACGGGGGAGCATGAGCCCTGGAGACTCAGAAGGTACCCGAATTGACCCCCTCCTGGAGGGTTTAGGGGCCCAACCCGACCGATCACAATTAGGGAACGCTGCGAGGTTTTTGACCGCCCCCACGGGGTCCGCGATAGGAGGGAATACGTTTCAATCCCTCGGAAAACCCAGCCTTTCGACGAGATTACGTGACTGACTCGTGCGAAGGAGTTTGAGTGGTCCCGATATAGTAATGTCTTGCTCCGCCTCCTCGGGTCCATCTAAGACTCATGTCAGAGAACAGAGAGCGGACTGTGTCGATAGCAGGCCTTCTCCGAAAGCGGAACTTTGCGCTCTTGTGGGTGGGGAGCCTGACATCGTACACGGGATTCTTCGTGGTGACAGTGGCCTTCGACTGGTATGTCTACACGACCACTCAGCAAACGCTTGTACTGACGCTCCTAGGCATCGTCGAGTTGATTCCGACCCTCAGCCTCGGCATCATCGCAGGAACACTTGTCGATCGATGGGATCGGCGGCGCGTGATGATTGCATCAGATGCGCTCAGGGTGGTGATTCTCGGGGTTCTTACGCTCTCTGTGTTACGGTACGGGTTCAACTTGCCATTCCTCCTTGGATCTGTGTTCGCTATTTCATCGGTTTCGACCTTCTTCGGACCAGCCTCCAATGCACTCCTCCCGAAGCTCGTTCGGAATGAAGAACTGACTCAAGCGAATGGTCTTCTCACAGCAGGTACGACTATTGCCCAGTTCGTTGGCAGTCCCTTGGGCGGGGCTCTCATCACATTGGTCGGAGTCGGTGCAGCACTAGCCTACAACTCACTCACGTATGCAGTCTCCGCGATTTGCGTCGCACTCCTTGTTATTCCAATCTCGAGGTTTGTCACTCGATCAGAGCCAAAGGAACCCCATGGGTCAATCTGGGCTGAGACAGGTGACGGCCTACGCTACATCCGCTCACAGCCAGCCCTCCTTCTCTTGACCGTGGTCGGTGCCGCGACCAACTTCTTTTCATTTTACAACCTCTACATTGTGATTTACACGACCAAAGTGCTCGGGATGGGCTCCGCCGTCTATGGAGTCCTCCTTGGGATGGCCGCCGTGGGCGCAGGTGTGGGAGGTCTGTTGGTGCACCGCCTCAAGCTGGACCACCTCCCTGGCGTATGGATACCAGTGACCTGGGGACTTGGTGGACTTCCCCTGATCGCCTTGGACCTGCTCCCGAGACTTCCCCTTGCCCTCGTGAGCCTGTTAGCCCTCGGAGTCACTAGTTCCTTCGTCAACGTAACCTTTCTCTCCACCACACAGCGAGTCATTCCCGACCACCTGCTGGGGCGCTACATGGCCACTTACCAAGCACTCATCTTTGCCATGATTCCCGCGGGGATCATCGGAGGAGGGTTCCTAATCCTCCTACTTGGAGTGGGGCCAGCGTTCCTCATCGCGGGTGTCGGAACTGCGATTCTTGCATGGTCCCTACTCTTGAGCCCAAGGATGAGGGCCTGGGGGGCGGTATCGGCACAGGATTGACCTCAACAAGAGTCCCTCCAGTGACCCCCATCAATCGACAGCCATGCGCCTTGAGCAACTACGAACCCGGCAAAATAGACCGGAATGGGCCTCCCTCCGAGCGTATTCCCTCACGCACCCATATATAGATACATAGATGCAAACATAATGGGCAAGGGTTGCGTGTGGCTACGGTTATATATGTGGAAGAAGATGAGGGGCTTAGACCTGAGTTTCGGAATTAGTCCGATCCACCGTCAGAGAAACTGTGGCCCCTAAACTCAGTTCCCTCTGCCTTCCGCCCAGCCAGTACGGGGATCATACATACTTCGATTGAACACAACGGAATTGACCTAGCCCTGACTCAACCCCCTCGCAGACGCCTATCGTCGACGTTTTATACCTGTGGTCCCTGTACAACTTCGTGGTCCACCTCGAGGCGAAGCACATCCGCGGTAAGACCTACTACTACCTCATCGAGAAGGGCCGAGTCCTCGGGGTTTCCCGCAAGACCAAGACCATCTACCTCGGCACCGCTGAGGGGATCTGGCAACAGCTCCGGGGCCTCCGCCCGCTCCCCGACGGGAAGGTCCGGGTGAAGGCCTTCCCCTTTGGTGTCGTCGCCTGCCTCCTCCGGATGGCGAAGAATATCGGCTTTGTCGAGACCGTCGACCGCTACGCTCCGAAGCGGACCCAAGGCTTCTCGGTGGGCCAGTACCTCCTCCTCTGCATCCTGGCCCGGTCCCTCGAGCCGTGGAGCAAGGCGGCCACGGGCCGCTGGTTCTACCGGAAGTCCTTCCTCCGTTTCGTCTGGGATGCTCCCCACGATATCAACAGCGACAACATCCTGTCGAACTTGCGCCAACTCGCTGATCTGCAGGTCCAGCGCCGCATCGAGGAGGCCTTCACCAAGACCCTCGTGGAACGAGGTCTCCGCCCCAGCCTCCTCTTCTGGGACGTCACCAACTGGTCGAACTACATCGAGAAGGGCGAGACCCTCCCGCACACCGGGAAAGCCAAGGACCGACGCTACGACCCGAACCTGGTGGGGATGGCCCTCGCCGTGACCGAGGATCACATCCCCCTCCTGCACGAGGTGGGCCCCGGGAACCTGGACGAGAGCGAGGTTTTCGAGAAGACCGTGGAGGCGCTCGCCCTGCGGCTCACGCGCCTCCACCTGGACACCTCCGAGATGATCCTCGTCATGGACAAGGGACCCAACTCAGACGAGAACCTGGCTAAGGTCACCGAATGGATGCACGTGGTGGGGGCGCTCCCGGCCAACCTGGCCCCCGACCTCATGGACCTCGACTTGGACCACTTCTCCCCCCTGCACGCGACGGGGAGGGGGCACGAGCTCCTGGGCCACCTTACCCGCCGCAAGGTCTACGAGCAGGAGTTTAACCTCGCGGTCACCTACAACGCGGCCACGGCGAAGCGGAAAGCCGAGACCTTCGCCCGGTACGAGCTGAGATTCCTGGAAGGGATGGCGAAGCTCAAGGAGGGATACGAGAGGACCGCAGGACGGCAGATCGGGTATCCCCAGGCGGCCGCCCAGGCGGCCCTCCTGGTCCCGAAGGACTACGCGTCGGCGTTGAAGTACGTGCTCTCCCCCAAGCCCAAGACCCTAGAGTATCATGTGGACGAGGAGCGGAAGGCGCGGCTCTTGCGCCACTTCGGGCGTCGGATGTTCTTCACCGACTTGGACCTGGACGCTGAGGCGATTGCCCGGACGTACGAGGAGAGGGGCAAGATCGAGGAGGAGTTCCGGTGGATGAAGGGGGACGAGATGATGCCGTTCTCCCCCTCCTACGTGCGGAAAGACGAGTCGATCCTGGCGCACGCGTTCATGGCAGTGATGGGGATGATGCTCTGGCGACTGACGTGGAAGTGGATCCGGGCGGAGGGGATCATGGACGAGGAACGGGATGTTCTCGAGGCGCTGGACGAACTGGACCTGGTGTTGATGAGCCACGCCCGACGTGGCGAGTTGCGGGGAGGGGAGTGGAAGGTGGGGGAACACGGGACCTTGGCGGAGGAGTTGTTGAGGAAGCTCGGGCTGGAGGAGGAGATCCCGGCGTGAGGGCGGGCGTGCTACGCGTACAGGGGGCACGTCCACGAACGGAGTTTCCCCCCGAGGAACCGGGCATCACGGAGCCTTAACTCCGAAACTCAGGTCAAATTGATTCCCACTCCAACCCATGAGAGTTATATTTGTAATACCGTCGGCAAACATTATTGAATCTGACCTGGCGGTCTCATTGTTAAAGCTTACCAGAACAGCAACGTATCCATTTATCAACTTGTCACTTGGAGTAAGCACCGCCAAGAATCCGCTTGTGCCGTTGTTCTCCGAAGCGAGTAGCGTCCCCGAGGCATAATCATAGACAATCTGGGTGGGTGAGTCCACCTGCCCCGAAGCGAAGGTCTCTATGAATTGGTTCGTGTAACCAGATACTGCCTAGATTGAATTCTCCCCGATTCCGGCGAAGTAGATGTGCCCGTTGAACGGGTCGAAGAAATCACTTGTGAAGCCAGATACCTCTGGGAGTAGAATCGAGGCAGTAATATTCGGCAGCACGCCGCTGGAAAGAACTGTGGCGATGCCTCCACCAGGAACCGTGTCCCAATCAGAAACATACACCAGATTGTTCAAAGTGTCGAAACATGTGTCGGTGGGACCGAAGCCGCCCAGAACAGAGTCAACCACTGAATCGCTCGCCGTACTTATCACCGACACGTTGTCCGAGTCGAAGTTTGCGACATAAATGTAGCCATTAAAATAATCGTACGACAGTCCTTCTGGATATGATCCAACAGGAACAGTTGCAACCAGCACCGTTCCATTGACGACGGAAACACTATCGGCTCCGCTGTTCGAGACGTACACCCGCCAATTCTTTGGATCGAAAGCTATCCCTGTAGGAGCATTGAATCCGTAAAGAACTTTGTACACGGTATTGTTGGATGTTCTTATCATTGTTACCGTGTTATCCCCTTTGTTTGCAACGTACATTATGAGATTGTGTCCATCATAGACGATAGCGTCTGGACTTGCTCCAACCGGAATAGTAGTCACAATGGAGTCGTTGGCGATGTCAAGAACGCTTACGTCGTTTGAGCCCTCATTAACAACGTAGACGTAACCGCTCGTTCCTCCTTCGGCAACCGCCACAGAATTGGATTGCAACGCAGGCGACTGCCCATCATACTGGTCCCCATACCCGGAGACCAAGCTTAGGGTATTCCCGACCGGAGTTCGACAGCAGGTGACGCAGGTTTCTCGCCGTAAAATCGGAGTGAG
>JAKBKR010000347.1 GCA_021832495.1 bacterium
ATCCGCCTACTGTCCGGTGAAGGAGGTCGAGGGCAACCCCATGATTGAATTGGCCATCCATCTTATCCTTCCGTGGCAGGGAAGACTCGCCATCGAGCGCTCCGAGAAACACGGGGGGGCCCTCGAGTTCGCTCGTGGAGAGGACCTTCTTGCCGCGTGGACGACCGGCAAGCTGCACCCACTTGACCTAAAGTCCGGTGTGGCGCGCAGCCTAGTCGAGATCCTCCGTCCCTTGAGAGCGTAGGAGTTCAAGACTTCCCTTCGGGACGAGCCGCTCCACCCGCTCGAACGGGTCTTCGAGCGGCCCGGAGGACTTGGGGCCATGCCGGAAGCAAGGCCACCAGCAAGAGTATCGCTCCTGCGGCCAACGTGACCTCGAGGGTGAATTCTTGTTGTTGCTGCTCTATGCCGGATAGGGTAGGCCCGAGCGGCGGACTGCCTTGGCCAGAACCATAGACGTAGAACACGAAACCGAAGGGTACATGATCCGGCGCGAGGGTCAGGAGCGTGTGAAGCCCGGGAAGTACGGGAAGAGGATAGTTCGGTGGAACGAAGGCTCCATCCAGATACACCGCCCCCGAACTGCTCGTTTCGATCGTCCAGTTGACCAATGGGGATAACCGCCACTTCTCCAGGGGGGTGGGACAAGGCCCGACAGCGTAAAGGTCGGGAGTTCTAGGAATGAAGGATATGGCGTTGGGACAGCCCCCCGTGTTCAGGACCCCCTCGGGAAAGGTCGAGGAAACGTTATAGAATGTGATGTTGCCAGCTTCTTGCCCCGCGACCGCGACCGTGTTCCCCATGAGGGAAAGCCCTTGGGCGCCGTCTCCCGCGGTCTGGACGGCAGAAACTGTGCCCAGCGTCCGGTTGATCCAGTCGAGCTGGCCGGGGGACCAGATGCTCACGAGGAGATATCCCGGGGTAAGGAGGAGGTTGCTAGGGGGCCCTGAGGCATACCACGTGGAAATGAGTTGTCCGGTTGTCTCGTTGTAGATTGGAATCGAAGCACTGCCCGAGGCGGCCACGTACAAGGTCCCAGAAGCGGGGTCGACAGCGAGAGCGACCGGTGCCGCACCGACGGCGTAGGTGGTAACGAAACCCCCCGTGGAACTGTTGAGCACCGTCACGTTGCTCATCGCAAGCGAGGAAACGAAGGCAAGATGGCGCTTCTCATCGAAGGCGATGGCATCCGGAGCGTAGCCTACGATGTCAGCACCGAGGTAACGCGGAGGAGAGCCGTTAAGGAGGGCAAAACGGGCCACGGAAGATGAGAGGTTTCCGGGGCCGGTCTCGGCACACCATAGCTCTGCTGCGGCAGGATCGATCGCAAGGTACCGAACCCCGGCTGAGGCGGACGGTAGCGAAAAGTTCCAAGTTTGGCCAGACGGATTGAAGGCGTGAATCCATGACGAGTTCAATGACCCGACGTACGTCGTCCCGTTCCTTGGGTCGATACTGATGGATGCAGGAAGTGAGCCTGCGGGAAAGCTCCCGACGGGGACAGCCGGCGCAACGACGGGAGGTCCTCGGGCCCAGATCGTGACATAGTTCCAAGAGAGCGAATTACCGAATGTGGTAGAGACATGGTAGTTCTGTTGGATGTACCACCCGATCACTGGATGCATGATCTCCAATTCGGAAGTCCGGCTACCCACCACCACGTAGGGTACATAGGTACGGTTCCACGCCTGGAGTAGGGCGTCCATGCTCGGGGCGAGGTGGAATGGGTCGTAGGGATACGTGCTTTGATCGTTCGGGTACGACACGTAGGCCATCTGGTCAAGCACAATGGAGAGGTTGAGAAGGTTGGGTCTGTCTGCTGCGGCCAAAAATATGTCGTCTGCCGAGAACATGACGGACTTCGATGTGGTGTTGGTTGAATCAAGGTAATGCGCGACTTGAGCAACTAATTGCGGAGAATACGTCCGTTGGATGACATTGTACTGGGGGAGGTCATAGGCGAGCGGCTCGTTGTAGGGATTCGAGGGCCCAAGGACTTCCACCGCAGAGAACACTCCCGCGCCGACCATCGTGGTGACCAGTGCGAGGGCGACCATGGCAGGTACCCAGCGTCCGGGGTTCCCGGCAACAGGGGTTGCTGCAGAAGGGGTACCTGCCTCAAGGAGCGGACGCGCCACACGGTCCGCCCACCAGATCCCGGCGAGCACGCTGAGGGGCACGCTCACGTCGGTGAAGTAGTTCGTAAGGAATTCAGGATAGACGACTACGTAGAAGAAGAGGTAAAGGACGGCCCAGAGCCCCAGGAAAATCAACGCGAGCGATCCCATTTTTGGTCCCGGTCGCGCAGAGAACTCAATGTCGAAGGCTGTGACCGCCCAAAGCACTAGTTGGACCACGAGCAGCCCACCTGTTGCCACAAGATCATATTCCCCTTGGCCCCAATCGTAATTTACGGGTCCGGTGAAGAGAACGAAGCCGAGCAGGCCGGCGCTCAGGAGGAGCGAAAGTAGCGAAAGGTCCCGATGTCCCCGCGCGGCCAAGACCCCCGCAGGGACCGCCACGGCGGGTATGATCAATAGGGGCTCATAGACCCAGAGGTAGTACAGAACGCTCAAGTGGTATTGTAGAGGGATCGATTGTTCCACGTACGCGGACCCCAAACCGAACTGGTCCCACATCCAACCGAAAGACGTGAGGGAAGCGAAGATCCCGAGCACGGTCACAAGCGGGATTGCAAGACCCAGGAGGAAAATCGCAGAACCCTTGAGCGTACCACCGTTCGAGGTGTTACGGGGCGAGGAAGGATGACGAACAATCAGCGCGGAGAGAATCAAGGGAGCTAGCAGCACGGCGTCACGGCGGGTGAGTTCGGCGATCCCGAGCAAGAGTCCGATCGCGAGAGGTACCCGGACCGGGTCCGGTCGGGACCTGCGACG
>JAKBKR010000348.1 GCA_021832495.1 bacterium
ACCCCTGCGTGTGCGATCAGAGCGCACATCATCCGGTTCCGGGGGGTGGAGGCCATGAATATCCGCCTCAGCTCATCCTGGGTCGGAACCCTCTCGTCCTTCAAGGTGGGCGTGGCCTGGGTGTTGCGGATCTTCACCGGTCTGGTAACGACGATACCGTTGAAGGCGAGCCAGCTCTTGACCGCCTTCACATGAGTGTGGGTGGAACTCCCGGACTGGCCCCGCTTCTCCTCGGCGGCGATGAAATCGAGGAGAAGGTCGTGCATCTTCTGTTCGTTGAGCTTCAGCAGCTTCTGTGGATCGGTCTTTGTGAGATGGCAGAAGAGCCGCAGGCTCCTGAGCTTCACATCCGCCGTGATGACGGAGCCACGCCCCACGTTCTCGTACCACCGGCGAATGGGCACAGATTGCAGGAGTTCCTGTTTTAAAGGGCCACCGATCTGGGGTCTTCCCATGCTTATAAAGAAAAAGTAATAGTATTTAAAGTCTCCCCAGGGTTTGTTTGATTGTTGGTATGCTCCCGGCGGGATTTGAACCCGCGTCAGAGGCTCGAGAGGCCTCTATCCTTGACCACTAGACTACGGGAGCAAGCGGGCATCGTCAAGGGTCAAGGTGCGGAGCTTTGGGTTCTATTTAATCTGGAGCGGCCGGGCACCCAGGAGCCGGTTGACGGCCGCCGCGCCTATCTGCCCCATGATCGCGGTCACCCGCACGACCTCGGAGCGTTCCCCGCGGATGCGGGTGCCGAAGGTGAATTCCCGCGGCTCGTGCAATCCCGCCCGGAACGCCTCGAGGATGCTGTGGTGCGTCCGGAGGGAGAGATTCGATCCCCCTTCCATGTGGAGGAGCACCGGACCCGGGGACACGATCTCGAAGTCGAGGAAGCTCTCCTCGATGGCCTGGTGCACGAGCGCCTCAGGGTCGCTGTAGTGCCCTTCCGCCACCATGAGGGTGGAGATCCCCGCCTCCTCGATGAGCCGGCGCACATGCCCGAGGTCGACATTGATCTCCGAAGGGTGGTCCACCATGTCGACAACGCTCTGGACGAGCTCCTTGAGATAGGTGCTCCGCATCCGCAGAACTTCGCGGAAGGGCTCGGATTCGAACCGGCGCAGCTTCTCGTTCGAGAGCACGAGGAGCATCCCACCGAGGGCGATCAGTTCCTGGAGCGCCCCTCGGGAGTTTTCCCGCCGCTGGGTGTTCGTTTGGAGCTCCACCTCGAAGGGAAGGATGGCCACCGGGACGCACAGGGCATCCACCGAGCGGCATATCCCGGTCACGTAGGGGAGGAGGGCGCTCCCGGTGCCCCCGCCCATCCCCGCGATCACGAACACGAGGTGGTATTTCCGCAGGAGCCCCTTGAGCTTCTCCTCCTCGCCTTCCATGGCCATTCGGACGCGGGCCCGATCCCCTCCCCCGCCGCGGCCATGGAGCTCGGCCTCGCCCACCAGCATCCGGTTGCGCACCTTGAGTCCCTTCAGATGGACGCTGTCGGTGTTGACGGCCAGGAGATCGATGGATCCCGGGAGGTCGGAGGATTCGAGGTCCGCGATGATGTCGCCACCCGCCCCACCCAGGCCGATCACGAGGATCCTCGGCCGCTCAGCCAACCGCTCGATCGCCTCGTCCTGCGCGGTCCACATGGATGGAACCCCGCTCACGGTGTGGCCGAATCAGATTCTTCCGTGTCGCCCCGCTGGGCATACATTCGGGAGCGCACGTACTCGCGGACGGCCGATCGGATCGCGTCATCCACCGAGACGGAACCCCCGCCTTGGACGAGCTCCTCGAGGCGGGTGTTGTCCTGCCGGGAGAGGTCTACGACGACCTTGCGGATGTTGGGAGGCGCCATCTTGATCTCGACATACTTTATCAGACTCTCCCGGATCGTGTCGGAGATCGTGGGATGTCCCTCCATCTCCTGGATCTGCTTGAGCTTCGAGAGAAGCTCCTGGGGTATCCTTACGGTCACCCGGTCCGACTCCTCGGTCATGATGTCTGACGATTTTGCCGTTTTCGTCAGACAGAACATTCCCCCGGAGGCTCTTAAGCTCTCCGATGGACTGGAAAGGCAGGGTATAGACGGCCGTGGCCCGATCCCTTTCGGTTTTGGTCCTCGCTTTTACAGGTTTCCTCGAGGCGTACGGAAGTCCTGCCCGGGCTTCGGTGGGTATATACCGACGGTGCTTTCTCTCCGTCAATGGGGCAGTACCGGGCCAACACCATGGAGGACAGAAGGATCCGGCGCTTGCGAGAAGGGGAATGGGAATCGTTCCGAGCCCTGCGCCTCGAGGCGCTCCGTACCGACCCCCGTTCCTTCGGGAGCAGCTACGAACGGGAGTCGGCATACCCTGCCGAGAAGTGGAAGGGATGGGCGGATGGGAGCGCCACCGGACAGGACCAGGCCACCTTCGTGGCGGAGGATCCATCCGGGCGGTGGATCGGCATGGTCGGCGTTTTTGCGCATGAGCAACGACCTCACATCTGGGGGATGTGGGTCCACCCCGCGCACCGGGGTCGCGGCGTCGGCGGGGCCCTGTTGAACGCCTGCCTTCGTTGGATCGACACCGCCTTTCCACCTGGGGAGACCCTGCTCGAGGTGAATCCTGAAGTGGAGGCCGCGGTTCGCACGTATCGGAGCGCCGGGTTCGAGTTCAACGGCGTCACCGTGCCTCTCGGACATTGGGAACCCGAAACCCTCGCGCACCAGATGGTCCGGAAGCCCTAGCGAGGATGGCCCACACCCTCCGCGGACACCCCCTCGTTCCTCTCCGGAACACCGCCGGAGGGGGACCGGAAAGTGCTTTGTTGAATGAACCCTAGGTGACGGGTGCCTGGAGGGCCCTCCACTCCTTCGTCTTTGGTAGGACCTCCCACACGGTGACTGTGGCCCCAT
>JAKBKR010000349.1 GCA_021832495.1 bacterium
CATTATCGAGGCAGTCGATGCCCGCGATCAGCGCCACAGCCCAAGCCGCGACCTACCCGAACTCCGACCTTGCCCCCGAGCGGACCCTCTATCGGGACCGCTCGGTCCTGGAACGATCCTGGACACAGCCCGTCCTCGTCGGCCGCGACGAGGTCCTCGCCCACCTCGAGGCCTCGGCTCTGCCGAGGCTTGGGCCTGGATTGTCCTTGGCGGTCTCGGTCTTGGGTCCCCACGGGTCGGGGACCTCCGCTGTCGCGACCCATCTGGTGGCCACCGCGGAGGACCGATTGACCCGGCCCGGGTCGAAGGGCACTCCCCTCCTCCTTCGAGTCGACGCATCGACCTGCCGAACCCCGAGCTCCCTGGTCACCGCTCTATTCCACGAGATCGACCCGTTCTACGACGGACGAGGAGCCTCCACCGAGTTCGGTGCTCTCCTCCTCATGCGGCGCATGAGGACCCTGGGGCGACCGGCCATCCGCTGGATCGACCAGGTCGGGGCGAAGGCCTCCCACGTGGGCCGTGTCCTGGGTTCCCTCGCCCATCCTGAGCGGCTTCTCCCGGAAGGCCCGGCGGGCCTGCCCCCCATGCTGGTGGTGGCCTCCGGGGAGCGCGACCCGCTCCCGGAGGACCCTTCGGTCGTTCGGACCGTCCTCGCCCCGCTGTCGGTGCGCGACCTGTGCCGAGCCATCATGGCCCGGGCGAATCTCGTCTTCAACACGTCTCCGCCGACGGACGCGGTGGCGGCCATCGCGCGCCTCTCGGTCTCGCGAGGATGGGGGCTCTCGATGGTCGGCGAGCTGCTCGCCGAGGCCGGACGTCGCGCCGAGTCCCGGGGCGGGTTCCGGGTCGAGGCCGAGGATGTCTCCCTGCCCCCGCACGTCTCCCGCCACGGAGCCGACGCAGAGGGGTTCGGCGCGGTCATCCTGGGAATCCTACGGGAGGCCCAGGGCGCTCTCCCGGTCGGGGAAGTCCGTCGACGGGTAGAGGCCCGATGCGCGGAACTCGGGCTCCGCGCCCCTGCACAGGCGCGGCTCTGGAGGCACCTCGTGGCCCTCGAAAGGAAGGGCGTTGTGCGGAGGGAGGTCAGGAGGAGGGGGTCTAGGGGCGGTTGCGCGCATGTCGCCCTGCCATCATGGCGTTAGGGGTTCGGGCTCCTTCTCGAGCCTGTGCGGTTCCTCATTGTGGCTTGAGGGCAAGCGGAGACGACTATCTCGACGTCCAGAGGCGGGCGACCGACATGCTCTATGTAGGGATGCGCGGATGTGGTGGCCGATGGCAGACAAGTCTTCGAAGATTGCGGAGGACATCAAGAAAACTCTGGAACATGCAGGGGATTGGGAAACAAAGAGAACACCGATTCCGGGGATTTACCTCGTGCGCCTCCCGGACAAAGACCTCCGGGTCAAGATCATGTTCAATCCCCCGGACGAGTCAGGAAAGCCTACGAGGCGGAAGGGCTGGTACTTCGATGATGAGGAGACCCTCATTGCCGCCCGGGATGCTTTCAATCACCCGAAGATTTCGGAGCTTCTGAAGGCGGTCGCTAGGATCAACTCCAAGGGCAGCAAGAAGCCCGCCTCGGACGACGACGTGTTCCAGTTCTAGGATGGCTCACCCGAATGACTCCATGAACCCCCACTCCCGAAGGACCTCCTCGCCGGTGAAGGACTCCGGGATTCCGGCACTTGTTGTGGGCTCGATCCTCCCGGCCAGGAAGGCGCGGGGGTCCCTCACGCTTGCCTCAACTCTGGCCACAACCCCGACCCTCCACGAATTCGGAGTGATTGTCCTCCGCTACGTGAACGAAACACTGTTGGAGACACCTCGAGAGAAATGGGAGGAGTGGCGCGCATTCCTGCGAGGTGGCGGCGTGGCGATCTTGATCGGGGTTGACCAGTCAATTCAGCGCTACGCGGAGAAGTTGATTGGTCACGGTCTGCCTCGCCTCGTTGAACAGGAGGGCGAGACAGTTCGTTGGGTCCGCGGGGCGCACCTCTGCGAATCCCTCGGACAGGGGATGTCCTATCATTGGTCAGCAGCAGTGCCACGGGCTGAAATCGGTCCCTGCCCGGTGCTGGGCCGTAACGGCGCCGGCGACGTGGTCGCATTCGAGGTTCGGTCGGATCGTGGATGGGTTCTCTTCATTCCTGCCCTTGGCCCCAGTGGGAGGGATCAGCTCGTCCTGTCCGTCATCGAATCCGCCCGCCGCCATGTAGCAATGTCCAGGGAGCAAAGAGAAGCTCCTCCCTGGATCGCCGAGCTGGCGCTCGCATCGGAGAGACGCCTTCAGGCGGAGAGGGAGGTTCTCTCCAACAAGTTGAGGCTACTCACGGCAGCGAAGCGAATCCTCTACGAAGACGGAGGCATCCTTTCGAGGGAGTGTTCTCGTGTTCTCTCAGAGATGCTCGCCCCATCGGGGGTGACGATCGCCTACAAGGAAGACGAGGGGGCGCACGATATCGAGATGGTGGGAGGCACCGCAACAACCCTGATTGAGGTGCGTGGATCAACTGGACCTGTAGAGGTCGGAGTGGTGCGGCAGCTCGCGGCCCATCTCAAGAGCTTCAGTGCAGCAACAGCCGAGGTGCGTGGTTGCATCGTAGCTAACCCCCATCGACTTAAGCCCCCAGCAGACCGCATCCCACCCTTCACCGCTCATTGTAAGACGGAATCGGAGGCGAATCGCTACTGCTTGCTAACGACGGTCCAACTCCTCGACATCTACGATCGGTTCCTTCAGGGTGCCTTCACCTCCGCACAGTTCGTCGCCCTACTGAGTTGCACGGTAGGCCCGCTCCAAGCCGATTCACCATCCTGGGCTCGCCAGACCTAGGCGGATGACACCCACCGTCCTCACCTGACATCTTTGGCTTGACGCCCTACCCCCT
>JAKBKR010000350.1 GCA_021832495.1 bacterium
ACCCGATGCTGGGCTCCCCAAGGAGGGTGAGATTCCGATCCTCACCGGACTGACCTGGCTTCCTTGGCGTGTATGGTTGGGCGAACCGGGAAGTGAAGCATTGGTTTGCGCCAACTGTGGTCGTCAAGGACCTACGATCCGTCGGTGTGTCCGGGCTCAGACACAAAAGCCGGCGAGGGTCGGCCAACCACCTTGGCAAGACCCGCACGCAGTCGGGAATCCCCGTCCCCTCACCGCCACCCACCCCGTTCGGTACCCGGCGGCAGTGACGGAACAGTGGGTGAAGGTACGAACCCAAATCCGGCAGAACGGCGAATTTGGGCGATGGCCCAACTCAGCGGTTGAGGTAGTCGCACTCGCATCGGATAAGGCACATTGTTTGGACATCGTCGATTTTTGCCTTCCTGCCAAGGAGGTATCCGACTCAGGCGCTGGGGTAGATGCCGTACATCTGCGCTGGAGGAAGAGTTTGGATCAGTATCGGCGAGAGCTTATGGCCCAACGATGGGGAGGGGGGCCGCGCTTGGCAGCGGTGCTCCCCCAAGTACTGAACATCGTCGCTTCAGATGCTTCCGACACCATAAGGGGAGGCGGCACTGCGGCCCAAGGGATTCCGACGGAGAGCCGTTTTCTCATTGAGTCCATTGCCCGTTCCTTTGCCCCAGATCCCACTGTGACTGCGGCTCGCCGCCGACGCGATGCGCAAGCAGCCCTTCTTGCGGGCTGGGCAGGAGGTACAGTCTCTCGGAGGCGCGGAGGGAGGCGAACCTCTACCAGATCGGCGTCTGGCTCGAAGGACCGCCTGAGAGGAAGAATGGGGTCAGCAGATCGATGAGCCAGACGTCCACTCAGTTGTATGTGGCGCGCCTCGAACAACTGAAACCCAGCGATCTCTGGACCCTCCGAGCCCACGCCGGCCAACCGCTGGACGCGTCTTTGGATGGTTTCGATCTATTCACGGGTTTGTGGTGGCCGCTTCGTCAACGGAGTGCCCAGGCCCCCAGACGTGAAATCGCCTGGCTCGTAGCGAAGCTCTATGCCACTGCCCCCCTGCCGTACGAGCCGGGGAGGACTTTCGCTGACCAGCTCTCTTCATGCGCGCCATTAGGACCCCAAGGCCAGGCGCGTCTGGTGGAGGCATTCGATCGTTTGCTTCTCATCTCGCTCGACGGGATTGAAGCCCCCCTCGGACGGATGCTGAAGCTTCTGTCGTTCCGGGCCAGGACCCTCGATTGGGCCCAGCTGATTGACGATCTCTCGGCATGGGAACGTACATCTATCCGTGAGCAGTGGGTGGATCAGTTCCTCGCCCGCAGCAACGGGGGACCAAAGAAGGGTGAGCAGAATGTTGATTGAGATCCATATGATTCAGAATCACAGCCCCGCGAACCTCAATCGCGACGACCTCGGGGCCCCCAAAACCTGCTACTTCGGCGGGGTGCTCCGTTCGCGGATTTCCAGCCAGTGCTTGAAGCGCAGCATCCGAATGAGCCCTCAGTTCTCAAATCTGAGTCCGTGGCCGCGAGGAGTCCGTACTCGTCAACTGGCTCGCCTCATCGCGAAGGAGGTGGGAGACGGACCGGGGGCCATGGCCGCTAGCACCCGGGCGGAAGAGATACTCCGGTTGTGCGGCTTTGGTACCAAGGACCAGGCGTCCAGCGATGCCGATGACGAAACCGTCCTGGAAGGGGGCCCCAGCAAGGCGTTGGTCTTCACAACCCTCGGGGCCATCCAAGAGCTCGCTATGCTCCTGAAGGAATCGAAGGGGAAGGAGGATGGAGAACTGGCCCAGTCCTTCGCCAGAATCATAGCCCAAGGTACAGCTGCCCCCGACATGGCTCTGTTCGGACGTATGCTCGAACCAGGTAAGCCCGCGGGTGAGGCCAAGAAGGAAGTCTGGAAGCAGGTTGAAAAGGTCTGGCGTGAGAATTCCCGTTGGAAGAGGGTGGAAGCCGCAGCTCAGGTAGCTCACGCAATCTCGACCCACGAAGCCCGGCCCGAGGTCGACTACTATGTGGCGAAGGACGACGTCCCTGGAGAGGATTCCGGGGCCGGCTACGTCGACGAGGCCATGTTTTCATCGGCGTGCTTCTACAAATACTTCTCCATCAACTGGGACGCTCTCATTGAAAATCTACAGGGCACGGATGAGTCTGAGCAGATCGCCCGGGACACCGTCTGCGCCTTCCTGAGAGCAGCAGCCTTGGTGGCTCCCTCGGGAAAGCAAAACAGCTTCGCTGCCCATAACCCTCCCGAAGGGATACTGGTGGAGATGAGGGAAACTCCGATCAGTTACTCGAACGCATTTGCCATGCCCGTGACCTCGGGCCGCCGCGACCTGATTGGCCAGAGCATCGCGCAGATGGCTCAGTATGTCCGCGACCTCGATACTGGCTTTGGGGCGCCATGGAGCCGCCTGTGGTTCTCTCCAAACGACCGGCACCCCCTGACGGCCCACGAGAGCGAGAAGGAGCACTCCGTGATTGACCCAAGCCGCGGCCGGGAGAAGTCTTTGAGGTCGCTCGAAGAGTTAGTTGCAGAGGTGGCCGGGCTGACAAAGACGTTTCCAGTGATTCATCGAAAGAGTGCGGCTTAGCTGGACGCCGCCTGCATGACCGGCAACACACTCCTTCTTCGTCTCGAGGGACCCCTCCAAGCATGGGGGGACCAACAGTCTAAGTTCGTGATTCGCCATACCGCTGAGGCGCCGACAAAGTCGGGCATCGCCGGACTGCTGTGTGCAGCGCTAGGGGTGGACCGTAGGACGGCCGCGGCAGAGTGGCTCGGCAAGCTAGCATCCCTCCAGATGGGAGTACGGGTCGATCGTCCGGGAATCCGATGGTGGGATTACCACACCGTCGGGGGAGGCCAAGCTTTGGCCACAGCAGAG
>JAKBKR010000351.1 GCA_021832495.1 bacterium
CACGATGGTCCCCATCATCAGCCATTGTTCCGTCCGCGGCGTTCCACTGACCGAACTTATGCCTAAGGAGAAGATCGATGCGATCGTCCAGCGCACCAAGAACGGCGGAGCCGAGATCGTCAATCTTCTCAAGTCGGGCAGTGCGTACTTCGCGCCTTCCGCAGCCCAGCTTGAGATGGTCACCGCGATGGCGCGGAACGAACGGAAACTTCTTTCCGCCTCGGTCGAACTCCAAGGTGAGTACGGCCAGAGTGGCATATTCCTCAGCGTCCCGACGATCCTGGGGTCTGAGGGGCTAGCGAAGATCGTGGAGACCCCCCTTTCGGCAGAGGAACAGCGCCTGCTTGGGGAGAGCGCCAAGGCCGTTCGCCAGGACGTGAACCTCCTCGAAACACTACCCAAGTGAAAGAGCGGTCCCTGATCCCGACGGGGCGAGAGGAGATAGGCGTGGCCGCAACCAAAACATTTGGGCCGGTGGCCTAGATCCTCTGCTGTCTCGATAAGATTCGCCCAGACCGTGCGGTCTCGTCGGAAGGACCGGTGGGAGATGTCTTGGGTTCCCAACTTCGGTGCGATCGACGTCCGCTCTCTTGGGGAGAAATTGGAACAACGCGCCGCCTCCATTAGTTCGTCTGGACGCCTGTACCTCGGGTTGAATATCGCAAGGTGTTTGGGATCTTTCGGTTGAGGGCCATCCTCTAGGATCCGACGGAGAGGGTACCTTCCGGGTCTCGGAAGATCTAACGAGCCCCCGGTCCGGGATGTGAGAGCTCTGTGAATATCGCGTGGCTCGCCGCTTGCGCCCCTATGATGAGTAGACCTCGTGCTCGAAGCGCTCGATGAGCATCCCATAAGAGATCGATGCCTTCATAGCTGAACATTCCAAAAGGCCGATGATGACCACGGCCCCTAACGTGCCGTCCCGGATCATGCGGAGCCCCTCCTGCCGGGGCTTCGAAGTAACCCCAAGGTCGTGGTGTACGGTGACGATGGACAGTGGTGGAGAGCGCCGAGCGGAGCGTGGGGCTGGAGAGGCCAAGGAGTGCGACCGGCTCACCCGTGCTGGCGATGAGCGGTGTGATGCCCCCCGGGCCAGGGCCCACTTCAAGGAACGGGCCTTTGGTGCCGGAAAGGTTCCGCATGAGGAACCGTTCGATCAGGGTGCGCCTGAGGTCCCTGCGGGCGTCTCATACGAGACGCGAGCGCCCCGAGTGGACCCACTCTGTGGACCGATCCATGAGCTACCGTTGACGAGAGACTTGGGGCCTCGGGGGGCGAGTGGAGCGGCGGCTAGAGCGGTATGTCACCATAGGTAGAATCTCGCGTTCCTCTAGTCCCGAGTGAGGTTTCGGAATTTCGCAATGCACTCAGCCGAGGTTGTAAGGCCAAGGCTTATATAGTAGCGATAATATAGTTTTGTAGCCTGGGCGAGACCCGAGGCAAAGTTACATAACAACGGACCATTCCAGAAAAGGAGGAGGAGAAAGAACATGTCGAAGATCTTGGGGATCGACCTAGGTACAAGCAATTCCGCCGCCGCCCTGCTCGAGGGCGGCCGGCCCGTCATCGTTCCAAGTGCGGAAGGGACCACTGTCGGTGGAGGCAAGGCCTTTCCGTCGTACGTCGCGTTTGCCAAGGATGGCCAGCTCCTCGTAGGCGAACCGGCTCGCCGTCAGGCAGTAACCAACCCCGAGGGGACGGTCTATGCCTTCAAACGCAAGATGGGGTCGGACTTCAAATATCGTGTCGCCGGTAAGGAATTCACCCCGCAGCAGCTTTCAGGCTTTCTTCTCCAGAAGATCAAGCGGGATGCGGAGGCCTACCTCGGTGAGAAGATCGAGAAGGCCGTGATCACTGTCCCCGCCTATTTCAACGACAATCAACGGCAGGCGACCAAGGATGCCGGAGCGATCGCCGGACTTGAAGTCGTCCGGATCATCAATGAGCCCACCGCCGCATCTCTCGCTTATGGATTGGACAAGACCGCCCAAAAGAGCCAGCGCATCCTTGTCTTCGATTTGGGAGGGGGAACGCTCGATGTCACGATTCTGGAGTTCTCTGAGGGTGTCTTCGAAGTGGATTCCACGAGCGGTGATACTCAGTTGGGTGGGACCGACATGGACAATGTCCTTACGGAGTACGTGGCCAAGGAATTCCAGAAGGAGTCGGGCATCGACATTCGCAAGGACAAGATGGCCATGCAGAGGGTCCGGGATGCCGCCGAGAAGGCCAAGATCGAGCTTTCCGGTGTGATGGAAACCACCATCAACCTGCCTTTCCTCACCGCGACGAGCGAGGGCCCGAAACACCTGACACTGAACCTCTCCCGGGCGAAGCTCGAAGAGCTGGTTCGTCCTATCATCGAGCGTTGCAAGGCACCGGTCGAGCGGGCGCTCTCGGATGCCAAACTGAAGCTCACGGATATCGACAAGATCATTACGGTGGGTGGTCCGACGCGGATGCCCATCGTCCAGAAGTTCTTGGAGACCGAAGTGGGCCGTCCTATCGAGCGTGGTGTCGATCCCATGGAATGCGTAGCGATGGGAGCCGCGATCCAAGGGGGCGTTCTGGCGGGTGAGGTCAAGGATATCCTGCTCCTCGATGTGACACCGCTTTCGCTGGGTGTCGAGACCCAGGGCGGTGTCGCCACCCATCTCATCGAGCGGAACACCACGATACCCAGCCGTAAGAGCCAGATCTTCACGACGGCGGCGGAAAACCAGACTTCGGTCGAGATCCATGTGATCCAAGGAGAGCGCCCGATGGCGGCGGACAACATCTCGCTCGGCACTTTCATGCTGACCGGGATTCCACCCGCCCCCCGCGGCATGCCCCAGATCGAGGTTACTTTCGACATCGATGCGAACGGCATCCTGAGCGTCTCGGC
>JAKBKR010000352.1 GCA_021832495.1 bacterium
TGGCATCCCTCCAGATGGGAGTACGGGTCGATCGTCCGGGAATCCGATGGTGGGATTACCACACCGTCGGGGGAGGCCAAGCTCTGGCCACAGCAGAGGGGGGCTGGCGCGAGGAGAGCCTTTTGACTCGCCGCGAGTACCTTTGCGATGCCAGCTTCCTGGTGGCCCTGCAGGGCAACCCGGATTTGATTGCTCAGCTCGAAAGCGCGCTACAGAGACCACACTGGACTCTCTATCTGGGGAGGAAAAGTTGCCCTCCCGCCCGGCCGGTATTGGATTCGCCTCCTGACACCTTTCCCGATGTGACCTCGGCTCTAGTCTCCGTACCATGGCGACCTCGGTTGAAGGGAGACAGCATTCCGCAGACACTTACTTCCCTTGTAGACTGGGCGTCGGGCCAGCCTGATTCAGGGACGTCTCCCGAAACCGAAGTCTGGTTTGATGTTCCTCTCTCCTTCGACCCTCCGGCCCATGCCCCTCGGATTGTACGACGACGCTCGTTCAAGGTCGGGAGCGGGCTTGACGTAACGATCGATGAGTCTCCCATCCAGAGCCCCCCGCCTCCTCTCACCCGGCCACGGGCCGACTACAAGAACCAGGAGTACCGAGAACGCCGCCGACAGCGGTTGGAAGCGGACCACGGCCTCTGCGTCTTCTGTAAGTCCCCGGCCAACACCGTCCAGCACATCACGTATCGACGGGCAGGGGGGAAGGAGCAGCTGGAGGACCTCCGGGCTCTTTGCCGGCTGTGTCACGATGCCGTCACCATGGTGGAGTACGGTCACGGCATGGGGCTGGACAGAATCGACCCCGGAGACCTGCGATGGCGGGAAGAGATTCTTCAACGTCGAACCGAGATCCTGCGCTTCCGCTCCCAAGAGGTGCGCCGCCGGCGGCTCGCGTACGAGGAGGGCCTGTAGCGGTGTACCTCTCCCTGCTGTTGGTGGACGTTGGGGAAAACCCGGACCGACCCCGTCCTGGCCGTTCGTGGCTGCGGAATCGATATCGGGTTCATCAGCGACTATGCATGGCGTTTCCGTTCCCGGAGACAGTTCGAAAAGACCCGAAGTTTCTCGAACCGTTCGATCCCGCCGGCTTCCGGCACGTCCACGGCCCACGCACCGTGGATGAGGCCTTCCTGTTCCGGGTCGATCCGCTTTTGGGGGGGCGTGTCGCGATTCAGGTCCAATCGTCCATTCGGCCGGACTGGAACTACGCTTTCCAGAATGCCACATTCCTTCTCGCCGCTCCACCACAGGTGCAGCCCTTCGATCCGGTGTTCACGGCGGGGGAATCCCTTAGGTTCCGTCTCCTCGCAAACCCCACCCGCCGCCTATCGCGGGGATCTGCCGGGCCGGATGGCAAACCGGTCGATCCCAAGTGGATTGGCAAACGTGTCCCTGTTCCCTTCGATCAACTTCAAGATTGGCTCAACCGCCAAGCGGAGAAGTCCGGGTTCAGGATCCGGGAGCTTTCCAGTCTCCACTCAGGCTATCTTTTCATCTCTCAGGGACCGGGTACCTACGGGGCCGACCTCTTCTCGGTGCAGTACGACGGGATTCTCGAGGTGGAAGACCCCGTTCGTTTCCAAGACGCTGTAGTGCACGGTCTGGGCCCGGCCAAGGGATTCGGTTTCGGACTCCTTTCGGTCACCCCACCCTAGGCAGGCGAACCTGTGCCCCGACGACTCCACGAACTTCCCCGATTTGACGACCGTTGGAGCCATCTGTACCTGGAGCACTGTAGGGTGGACCAGGACGCGGACGGCCTCTGTTCACATGACAAGGATGGGGTGACTCGGATCCCCATTGATCAGGTTGCCCTCTTGATGCTCGGTCCTGGGACGGTCGTTTCGCACGCCGCCATGAGGGCGCTTTCCGAGAACAATTGCTTGGTGTGCTGGGTCGGGGAGCAAGGGGTTCGTCTGTACGCTCACAGCACCGGGGGAACGTTCAGCGCCCGACGTCTCCAGGTTCAGGCTCGATTGGTATCGGACGATAGGGAGCGACAGGCTGTCGCGCGGAGAATGTACATGCTCCGTTTTCCAGAACCACCCCCGGCCCAAGCTTCGATAGATCAATTGCGAGGCATGGAAGGGATACGGGTTCGGCGCAGCTACGAAATGTTGGCCGAAAAATATGGCGTTCCGTGGCACGGACGGGTTTACGACCCAGACGTCTGGGAGGCCGGCGACTCAATCAATCGCGCACTCTCCACAGCGAATGCTTGTCTCTACGGGATTTGTCACGCCGCGATTGTATCAGTGGGTTTGTCTCCAGGATTGGGGTTCGTTCACCATGGCAAGATGCTGAGCTTTGTCTATGATGTGGCCGACTTCTACAAGACAGAAGTCACCCTTCCCATTGCCTTTCGGTTCGGAGCATTGGGGCCGAAGGACTTGGAGTCCCAGGTTCGGCGGGAGTGCCGGGACGTGTTCCATGAGCATCAACTTATCCGTCGGATTCTTCCGGATATCGAGGAGGTATTCGGTGTTGGTGATCTTCTTGGAGAGAGTCCCGAAGACCTTGAGGGGAGCATTGTCTCGCTGGCTACTCGAGCCAAAGACCGGGGTCTTCGTGGGGAACCCGACGGCCAGAGTGAGAGAAGAGCTCTGGACGAGAATTGAGCAGACCGTTGGAGAAGTTGGGTCGGCGAAGATGCTTTGGGCAACACAAGACCCTTCAGGGTTCAGGTGGAGGCAGGTGGGGGTGATGCGAAGGGCATTTCGGGACTATGAAGGGATTCCCTTGATTGTGGAGCGGGAGATTGCTGCCCGGGATGGTGACACGCGTTCTATCTCGTGACGTGCCACTCCAATTGGTCCAGTCTCTTCCCCACGCACGTGGGGGTGAACCGACCGTGGTAACCGGCCACGTAA
>JAKBKR010000013.1 GCA_021832495.1 bacterium
CGCAAACCACTCGCGGATCCGTAACCACAGGCTTTTCTTGACCTGGAGCGATGCCTTCAGTGCGTCGGAAGGCAGGAGGAGAGCGGAGCGGACCGCCTCGAGCAAATTTGCATCCCCCATGACCCCGTCCTGGGAAAAAGCGCGCGCCTTCTCGAGGGAGTCCCGGAGGCGGTCCATCTCCTCCTTGAGCAACTTGCGGGACCGCACCCTTACACTTTCGAGGTTCTCCATCTGTGCGGCGTAGTCCCGCGTGAGGCGGGAAATGGAGCGGGCGGCCTGACGACGGAGACGCTCGCGGAAGGAGGCGATCCGGCGTCCGAGGTCCCCGCCCCGAGCCTCCTCCCGTTTCAGAAGTTCGAGGGCACCCTCGATCCCCCGTTCCGCCAGGGCCCGGACGACCTCGGACCGTGGAAGGAGCGAAAGGAAATCCTCGTCGGTGGGCTCCTCCGGTACGAAAGAACAGTCCGGAAGGTGGATGACCTCGTCCCCCATCTCCCGCTCTGAGATTGACCTCCCATATAGGCATGGCGGCGCTCTCCGGGTGGTTCCGGCCAAAGCCTATTGGACAGGTCCCGGGCCCCCGGGGCCGTGGGAAGTGTTATATCGGTTCATACACTGAGACCCACGCTATGCCGGCCTGGGCCGATCGCTGTCCGGATTCGGACACCGTGGCCCCCGTGCCCTCACCCGGGCATCCTATCTATGGAGACCCCCGGTAGGCCATCCCCTGTGGGTCAACACCGAAAGTGGTACGGTCACGATTGTCTCGCCGTAGCCTTGGCTGCGGTCATGCTCCTTTCCTTACCGAGTTCAGTCTCCGCACATGCGACTTCCCCCGTGACCTTGACTTCCCCGACACACTCACTACCCGAGCGAACTTCCGGAACCGGATCCCAATGCAACTCACTCCGCGCAACAAGCCCTCAGCCGGTCCTCATGCCGGCGATCTGCGTGAGCCCTGCGACCCTCTGCCAACCGGGTACGCTCCCGTGTAACTCCCTCCCCGCTCAGGCGCATGTCCAACTCTGGGTCAATGCCAGCACCAATTCGAGCGTGCTCCCGTGGGTGCAAGTGGTCTTCGTGACCGAGACAACGCTCTACGATGGGGTCTATGATCCGTCCACCGGAGATTACGGGTCCGGACAGAACGGGGCGGACCCATGTGGCGGACCCTGTGAGGAGTCCGACGGCGTTCCCTTCCTCATCAACAACATCGCGAACATAGCCCAGGGCATTTCCCAGAAGAACACCGGATCAAGTTCCTCGAGCCATGTGACCTTCTCCATGGTCGACTACTTCTCGAATTACGATCCGAGCTCCCCAGGAGCGGATGACCACGACGACGGCGACGGCTCGGAGTACAACGTGGATGTCTCGACGTTCGAACCCGCCACCCAGTTTGCCTCCACTGTGACCGGCATGGCGCAATCGAACCCTTCGACCCTTTTCGGTGGTGGTTGTCCGGCCCAAGGGTGGAATTACAAGACCAAGGTGTATTGCGATTCGGACTTCTCGGACAACTTCCTCAGCTCGTCCATGATCACGGCGCTCTATGGTGCGCTACACGGCTCGGGCCTCGGTTGGATCAACAACGCAAGCACCTACCACGTCATCGTTTGGATGGGCTCGACCCTGCCCATGGACCCCAGCTACAAGGGTTACTGGTGCACCACCTACAACGATGCCGCGACCTCCTGCCCTGACGCCACCCGCACTTCCGAACCCGCCTACACGTTCGGAAGCGGGCTTACTTCCCCGGCCGGCCTGACTCTGGCGAACATCACGTCCCTCGCTCAACAAGAGCACGTCATCATCGATGCCATCGACCTTCCGGACGGAATGGACGAGCTCGCATCCCGGGACCTCGTCAACACGAGCGCCGACACGACGTACTCCCAAGCCGATGTGAAGGATGTGCTGTCGGCGGGATGCTATCTCGCCCAGCAAACCGGCGGGAGCTGGGAGGGGCCGACCCCGGGTCACTCCGGGATCGGTTTCACCTGTGCAGCTGCGCCACCCGGGAGCAATGGGGCTGGGAACCTGACGAACACGTTCCGCACGAGCACCAACATCAACGACGGGTGGACCAACAATCCCTCCCTCGCTTGGGCCCTCACCAACATCAACTTTCCCCCCTTCAAATTCTCTTACAACGTGAGCGGCCAGATGAGGGAAGGGTCTTTCCTGTTCATGCCTTCAGAGAACTTCTCCATGGGACCGGGGGGCTTCACCTACGCGTGCTGGCACAACGGGCTCAACATTGCCGCCGCTTGCCAGGGGGCATGGAGTCACAGCATTGGTCGGGGCCATGGATGGTCCTGGCCCTTGGCGGACATGTACCCGGGCGACGTCTGGAGCGTGGGCTTCAACGTTTCCGTCGACCCGGAGTTCCCCTCCTCCGAGGTCAACACATCCATTCCCATCGACCTCTGCCTTAATGCCACCCAATGGAGCGGCTGCGCCGGAACGGGGGGACCCCCCTATACCACGGTGACGTACACGAACTACTCCGGTAGCCTCGTCCAGCAATCGTTCCCTCCCGCCTTCGTCAAGATCGCTCCCTATGCACCAGGTCCCCGCTTGGCGACTGTCCTCGTAACCCCCGGGAACGACTCGCTCAACATCAGTGCCTCCCAGACCTTCTCGGCGACCCCTTCCTGTGCCGGGGGACCGTGCCCGGCCGGCACCACCTTTTCTTGGTCCCTGAACAATTCGGCCCTCGGTACCTTGAGTGCAACGACCGGACCCACGGTGACGTTCACCGCGGGGCCGACGGCCGGGAACGTCACCCTCTTCGCCAACGGGACCCTGTACTCTCTGACCATCCAGAGCGCTCCCGTACACATTGTCATCCAACCCCAACTCCTCGCGGTCGCGATCGCGCCCACGGCGGCCACGATCCTTAACAACACAAGCATAAACTTCACAGGGAACCCCACGTGCAAGGGGGGTGGGTGCCCTGCCAGTGTGACTTATAGCTGGTCGCTGAACAATAGTCTTGGGACTCTCTCGTCAGGCTCCGGGGGCACGACGATCTTCACCGCAGGTTCGGCTCCGGGGAACGTTTCACTCTACCTGACCGCCTCTTGGAATGGAGCCACCGTCACGAGCGCTCCTTCCCACATCACGATCTCCGCTGTTCCTCCCCCACCCCTCACAGGTGTCCTGGTGAACCCGGTGTCTGCCACGGTGGCCGCCGGCCATCAGGTGAGCTTTACCGCCGCCCCCGTCTGCACGGGCACATGCACGCTTGGCGCAGTCTACCATTGGTCCCTTGCGAACCATACCCTGGGAAGTCTGAACTCGTCCATAGGCTCGTCCGTCACCTTCACGGCCGGAAACTTGGGAGGGAACACAAGCCTACAGGTCAATGTGACCCTCAATGGCCAAACCAAATCGAGTGCGCTCGTCCCACTCACGATCACCGCACCGCCCCCCAACCTATTGACCGCGGTGTCCGTAAGCCCCCCCTCCGCTAGTGTCCCCGTCAGCACCTCGTTCAATTTCACCGCGGTCCCTTCATGCTCCGGGACATGCCCGACCAACATCACCTATCTCTGGGTACTCGGGTCCTATGGGGCCGGCACGATCGGCGTAGCGACGGGGCCGCGTGTCATGTTCACCGCGGGCGCCGTGGCCGGAACGGACACGATATATGTGAATGCCTCCATGAATGGGCTGACGCGAACGAGCTCGGTGGTCCCGATCACCGTCACCTCGATCCCGCCGCCTATGCTCGAGGAAGTTTCCATCGCCCCGGGCAATGCAACCCTGCCGGCCGGGTCCACCCAGGCCTTCACCGCGCAGATCACCTGCGGTGTGAAATGCCCTTCGGGTGCCATCTACTCCTGGAGCCTGAGCAATTGGCTCGGGGTGCTCGACACATACTCAGGACCCTCGGTGAACTTCACGGCCGGTAGCCTTTCGGGCAACATCAGCCTGTTCGTCAATGTGTCCCTAAATGGTGTGGTGAAGGGGGCTTCCGTACCTATCCAGGTCCATGCACCGCCTTCACCACCACAGCCCATCTTGGTGTCCCTCACCTTGAACCCCACTAATGCCACCATGCATTCAGGACAGAGCCAGACCTTCTCCGCCATGGCCACCTGTTCGGGAGCTCCCTGCCCAGCAAACCTGACGTACCTTTGGCGACTGAGCGCGAACGCCGGGACGATTACCTCCGGAACCTCGAACCAGTCCACATTCACCGCGGGAAGCCAAAGCACCACGGTGCTCCTCACCGTTACCGTCGTCCTGGGGACGAAAGTGCTCAACGCCTCCGCGGGCGTCACGATCCTTCCCTCGCAAAAGCCCGTCAATTCCGGCTCGGGCGATCTCACTCTCTACATCCTTCTCGGGATCGGAGCCGCAGGGGCGGCGGCACTTGCCCTCGCGGCCATCTCCTTGAGGAGACGGCGGCGGGCGGCGGAGACCACTGACCCATCCGCAACGCCGGAGCAGGATGTCTGGGAAAGGCACTTCGAATACCAACCCCCCATGCCGCCACCGCGCTGACCGTTGTCGGACCGGAAACGTAGCGCCCTTGCTTGTTATATGCGCCATTCGCTAAACGACCTCCGGGTCCTCTGAACCGTGTCCGGGGTCTGTGCGCTGTGCAATTCGGGGGACATCTCCTGGGTGATCACCGCGACCGCCCTGGTGATGATCATGACGCCGGGCCTCGGTTTTTTCTATGGCGGGCTCGTACGGCGGAAGAACCTCATCTCCACCATCGCCCAGTGCATGGTGGTGTTCTCGATCGTGAGCCTAGTGTGGGCGATCTGGGGCTATACCCTGGCCTTCGGCCCCTCGGTGGGGGACGGCTTCATCGGGAACCTGCAGTACTTCGCCCTGAACAATGTGGGGGCCGGGGCTGACACCGCCTACTCCGCCACGATTCCGGCCCTGCTCTTCTTCGCCTTCCAGCTCAAGTTCGCCGCCATCACCCCCGCCCTTGTGATCGGCGCCTTTGCCGGTCGCATTCGACTCAAGCCCTTCCTCATCTTCATCGTGGCTTGGGTCACGTTCATCTACCTCCCGATCGCCCACTGGGTGTGGGGCCAGGGGGGATGGATGCGCAACATGGGGGTGGAAGACTTCGCTGGAGGCTTGGTGGTGCACACCTCGGCGGGCGTCACCGCGCTCGCCGCGGCCCTCGTGATCGGGCGCGGAGAGGACTTTGGCAAGGAGGCCCGGCCCAACAACGTACCGTATGTCATCTTGGGCACTGCCATCCTTTGGTTCGGATGGTTCGGATTCAACGCCGGCAGTGCGCTTGCCGCCAATGCCATTGCAGTGAATGCCCTCGTCGTGACGAACCTCGCCGCCGCTGCGGGAGTGACGTGGATGTTGATCGATTGGATCTGGAAGGGCCGCCCCTCCGTCGTCGGCTTCTGCGTCGGTGCCGTCTGTGGCCTAGCGGCGGTGACCCCCGCCTCCGGCTACGTAGGCCCGATGTGGTCGCTTGTCATCGGCATCGGCGCCGGAGCCGGATGCAATCTCGTGGCCAGTTGGCGCGCTCGGAGCCGTCTCGATGACTCATTGGACGTGTTCGCCGCTCACGGTGTGGGCGGCATGTGGGGCACGGTCGCAACGGGGCTCTTCGCCTCGACCGTGATCAACGCCGCAGGGCAAAACGGTCTCGTCTACGGGGGTGCACATTTTGCTTTGGTACAACTCTTCGCCGTGGGGGTCGTGGCGGCCTTCGCTTTCGTGGGGTCCTACGTGATCCTCCGGGTCATCAACTTCTTCTCCCCCCTCCGTGCCTCCCCGACAGATCAAGAGAAGGGGATGGACGAGGTCTACTTCGGGGAGGAGGCCTACGCCCCAGCAGCCCCCAATGCGAGCTGAACCTCGTGCCGATGAAAGTTGGCGGAGTTATCTGACCACTGCCGTGGCCGAGGTGATCCCCTTCTATCCTGAGACCCGAGAACTTCCCGTGGAGGTGCGTGTTTCGGGCTCCCGTCGGGTGGCGGGTTATTTCCGCGAACCCACTCGTCCGGGTAGGCCGGCGTTCATTTACATTGCCAAAAGCATCGTGCGTGGGGACCCGATGGCGCTGCGAGGGGTCCTCGCACACGAGTTCGGGCACTTGCTCCAATACGGAGAGGCTGACTGGCCATCCGGGGAGAAGGCATGCGACCTGATCTGGCTTTCTCGTTGCGGGGCGGCGTTCCCTCGACCGCCCTCCTACCTCAAGATAGGGCGGTGGCGCCAGAATTGGGTCGGACTCGCCGCTCTGGCACAAGAACTCGCCCAACAAGCCTGGCGGAAGCGCCGGGAGGGGGTGCGTACCTACATCAAGTGGTGGGAACAGAACTTGCAAGCTCAGGCACCCTCGCGCCATTCGGGGACGCGAATAGACCCTGTCCATTCACAGCCTTCTGGTTCATGGAGACCGGTCGAATCCGAGCCGAGACCTGATCCCTCGAGCCAATCTCCGACCCCCTTCGGGATAGTTTTGAAGCCATAGGGCGGGCTCAATCATCTCTAACTCCATGACACGTGGGACGGCTGATTGGTCCGGCACCAGATCCACCCGGCAGTAGAGCGTCGGGCCGGGGGCCGCCTCGATAGCACGTCGGGCAACCTCGAGCTCCCGGACATTTGGTGTGTACGGAGACCCCTCAATTAGCTCAGGGTTCGACTCCAACTTCGGAGAACGGAGGAACGCGTGCGAGAATTCCCCGTCGAAGAATACCAGCGAACGCTCCCCCTCCGATGCCACGGAAGGACAGTACGGCTGGAGAAGGAGTTCTCCCACCCCTTCCAGCTCCCTCGGTATCGGTTTCTCTCCGGGGATTCCGCTCTGCGTAAGGCGGTAGGTGCGGTACGCGCCTGCCGAGACTGCCGGCTTTACGACCACTTCGTTCCAGTGCTTGTCGGCCAACACACGTTCGATCTGCCTCGGACTTTCGAGACGAACGGTGGGGATGATGGGCACCCCCTTGGCTTCAAGGTCCGCGAGATAAGACTTGTGACAGTTCCAGCGAACGATCGTGGCCGCGTTCCACAGCATAGTCTGCGCATCCACCGCGTCGATCCAGGCTAGGAATCGGGACAAGGTGAGATAGTAGGACCAAGTAGATCGGATCAACACTGCATCGAAACTCCCCCAGTCCACCCCGGGATCGTCCCAGACCGCGGGCTGGCCCGATATCCCCAGGGCGGCAAGTTCCGGGAGGAGCAGCTGATCATCTCGCGTGAGTTGCGGGAAATCGGTACAGGTGGCGATGGCAATGACCTTTCGCGCACGCATCGGGACTCGCTCGGTGACGAACAATGGGAAGGAATTGAAGCTTCTGTTGAGGTGAATTGCCATCACATCGGACGGTGTCCCTCTCAACGCGCTCGGCGGCCCCGTAAAGCCAGTTTTCACCCAATGTGGTCGAGGGATCCTCGACCCTCTCTTTGCCTCGGAGGGGTTGCTCGAAGCAGACCTGCCTTTCTCTGAACTCTAGGTCCAGACCCTTTCAATGGCCGCCGAAAGCGGGCTTCCCACCCCCGGTGCACGCCGCTCTCAGGGCATGGCGCTCACGCGCCTGCTCTCCAACAGCATGAAGGTCCGGTCGTTGCAAGGGGTGTTCAAGAGAGTGGACCAACAGGTCTACGACAAGAGCGCCACCAAGGTCACAACGGTCGAGGCACACCTCAAGATGTTGCTTCACGCCGATCTCAGGGATGCCCACATCGTGTGGCAGGATAGAGTGTCCCGCATGATCATGGCCCGGAAGTGAGTCTCGGGTACCAAAAGGTCCGAGCGGCCGCCCCCGCTTTCCCTGCGGCGTTGGGGTAGATGTTCTCATCGGGTCACCTCGCCGAGGACGGGTGACCCGGGGGGAGGAACTTTACGCTCCGGTTCCTACCCGTACTCGGTCTCTTTCAGGATCCCCGCCACCGACCAGCCCATGCGGGCGACGTACTTCCACAACTGGACCACCTGGTTCTCCGCCTCCTGCCTCGTGGTGGACACACGGGTGTAGATCGCCACGTGGGGCAGGCCTTTCGGGAGAGCTTGTCGCCGGTCATGCTGCGAGGTAGGGTTCGGCCCCTGCTTTGAACTTTAAGAGAACCCTTGTCCCTACCTACCCTGCCAACTCAACCAGTTTCTCCACGATCCACACCATCGCTTCGGTGTCCCGGCCGCAGTAGGCCTCGAGGTTGTGTTTCGTGGCCACGAACTGCTCTTTGGACACTTCCATGCCATAGATGTGGCCCCAGACCGTTTCGAGATAGGCGAGGGAGGCACTTCCCCCATCGGAGATCGCGAGGTCCGCGTATCCCTTCCCCATCATGGCGGGAAGGACTGCCTTGATCGAGGCGCTCCCCTTCTGCGCCGGATGGTAGTATTCGAAGTTCCGGAACGGAACCAGTAGATCCACAAACCGGGCGTCCACTTCGCTGAGCCATCCGGCGTGCTCGGGTAGGTAGGCCGCGAGTTCCTTGAGCCGTCCCCTTTCGAACGAGACGTTCCACGCGACGACATGCCCGCTGGAACCCAAGACGGACCGCAAAGCTTCTGCGAACCCCTGCCGAGGATCCTTCGCCTCCATGGAGAGATACCCGTAGTGCCGGGCCTTCGCCCCGGGCTTCTCGACTACATGAAGCGAGAACTGGAAGGGGACCTGCTGGTAGGGCCAAGAGTCATCAAAGAGGGGAATCGCTGGTTGGAACGTCTCAAAATCGAGGAAATGGAGAGGGTACTGCAGACTCTTTAGGAAGGACGAGAGCTTGGGCTGATCGATATGGGGCTGGCCACTGATGTACGCTTCCTGTTGAATGACTTGCTGGCGGGCCCCGTTACCCTTGAACTGGTTCCTAGGAACATCGCGAATGCGCCAATACGTTCCGGTCTCCAGCCAGTCAAGCACCTTCTTGCCTCCATAGTAGAGTTCCATGAGGTCGGAGGCAGGGTGCTCCTTCCACACGGCATCGTCGACATGGACTCCATCCATGTCCTTGTGGAAGGATTCCCCTCGACCGAACTCGGGCGCTGAGCTTGACCGGGTGACCTTGAGAAGATCCTCGATAAGAGGTGGAATGTCTGGAGCAAGCGTTGCCACCTCCCGAGTTACGTCTACCTCCTGAAACAACGCCGAGAGGTCGACCTCACCCGATCGCAAGTACGTCTTGTTGAGGTGTAGGACAAGGCACCGCCGAATCTTCAGCCCGGCGTCGGAGTAGACCCTGTGCTGAAAGGCTACGTCAGGGATGTGCTCCTCCTTGACTTCCGTGGTACCCTTTACCTCGACAAGATCCCACTGATCCTTGCCCACAGGGACTAGGACATCGGCCCGGGCGTAGGAGACCTTGTCGGAGTGGATGAAACCGGCCTCGAAGAGAGGAACCCTCTTCTTGACCAGCTCAGTCGAGCGGCCGACGTTCTCTTCAATGGTCTCCGCTTCGATCAGGATGCCCTTGGGGAAGCGCTGGCGCGCGAGTTCCCCAATCCGGCGACCCTCGTCGAGGCGGTGCTGACCGGACCGGTCTGCCTCGGGTAGACGGTCGGGTGCGTTGAAAGCAAGCCAGAGCCACTTGGGGCAGGCGAGTCCGTTGACGAAGCGCGTCTTAGTCAGGTACCCGTGCTTGTGAATAGTCGTCACTGAGGGATCACCTGCGCTCATGGGTTGCTGGGTCCGAGGGGGCTATGGCATGATCCTTCTTCAAGACCAGTAGTCAATCGCCCGGGAACCGCCCGGCGCATGGCTCAAGGCATGGCACTCAGACCCTATTCCTTCGACAACAAAGGCCGCGGGCTACTCTGTCAGGTCCCGTCCATCGGACGATCCCAGTAGAGAGCAACCGCGAGCGCTACCACAAGAGGGATGACGGGATCGATTGTCCCGGTCATCAGCACGCCCAACGTATCCGCGGCTCGGCTTCCAGCCTGCTTCAGAATCCGAGCGACTTCCTTGCCATCTTGGCCGGATATAACGAAGCCTTGATCTAGTAGCTTGCCGGAGCAGGCCACGATAGGAATCCCGCCACTCCCCCAACCCCTGATCTCGAAGGCGTTCGCCATGCGGGTTCTGCGGACATCTCCGGCAGCGTGCGCTCTGCCCCAATTGTCGAGGAGTTCGTGTCCCGTATGGAATTCGTGCTCCAGAATTGAGCGGAAAAAGCCGAGGCGCTGTCCCATAAGGTCGATAAGATAACGGGTGTGGATAGACCGGTGATCCACCACCTGATAAGAAGTGGGGTCCATCTGTACGAGGAAAAGCACGCTCCCGACCTCATCCCGCACCCTGAACGAGTGCCCCTGATGGAGGTAGTGCTCTATCGTGAATCGGGTCCTGTTCGCGAGCCCGACGGTCTGAGAAAGGGAAGGCATTGGGGGAGGGGGTATCGGGACGACGCTCGATGGAGGGAGTGGAGCACCCCCAACGGTTCCGGGCGGTCCAAACATGGTCGGAAGTGGAAAGGCGAACTTTCGGATAACCTTGCCTTGAAGAGCCCCCCCGCCAAATTCACACGCATTTGGCTCATCACCTCAAAGAGAAAGTACCGTGAATCCGTCTGAATGGGTATGTCCTAAGAACACGCACATCCGGATATGGTGCCTGCGAGCTCTTCGCGACTCGCTTGGGCACCTTCGTAAAGTCGTATCTTTTCTCAAGGGGACCTTGCCCCGGCAACGGGTGCGAAAAGAACACATTAACACTTTCGGCACATTGACTGTCGGTACGCTCCCCTACAAATTAGGAGGGTGAACTTTCCCAGGGAGTTCGGGAGAGAGCGCGGTGGGGTGTCTGACTCCAGCGGGGCACGGACGGCTCAGGAGATGGCCCCCGGCAAAAGGCGTACCCACTGGAGCCTCTCAGGGATACTCCATCCACCAGCAATCTTGGGAAATTCCCTCAAACACCTCATGGGCGTCAAGTCGTGTGACCTTTCGGAACCCGGCCCTCTCGAAAGCCTTCACGGAGCGATGGTTGTCCACACGAGGGTCGGCAATCACCCTTCTTGCGCTTTTCTTCTCACGAAGGTAGTCGCGGGTCATCTCGATGATGCGGCTGCCCAGTCCCTTTCCCCAAAGCCCGGGATCACCGATCAGAAGGTCGATCCCGAAGATGACCTCCTCCGGAGGATAATGGAAGGGCGATAATTCGTCGGGGCGAGGACGATAGAACTGGACGAACGCCACCGGGCGACCGTCTTTCTCAACGAGGCAAGCCTGGTACTCCCGAACCTCTTCGGGAGCATCATTAGCTGACCGGGCCAAGTACTGTCGTCGCACACCCGCCTCATCCAAGGGGCGGTCCCTGCCAGAGTAGAACATGATGACCGCCGGATCCGAGCGCCAGCGGGCAATGAGCGGGACATCCTTCTCCTCAACCGTTCGGAGGGAGAGCCCTGATCGGATAGCGAGGTTCGGCATCATTTGAGCCAAGCGACAGGGAGATATCAGATTGGTATTCGAACAGTCCGACTTCTTGGGATAACCTCAACTTACAGGCCCAAGGTCGAAGGTTCAAGTTCCCTTACGCCCCGACTTGGGGCCAACGAACTCGAAATGGCTACCCGTCGTACCATTAGCGCGTGAAGGCAGACTTTGTTGTACTTGCATACCATCACTTCCTCCCTCCGGTGCGGTTGGTGCCTAGAGGATTGGAGAAGGACGAGACAACAGAGTATCAGGAACGTTTACTGGAGAAATATGATCCGGATAGAACGGGTCGCGGTGAGCTTGGGTGCAGAGCGGCGCATTTGGTCTCTGGATGTGACCGGTCGAATCTGGTAAGGGATCTGGCGACTCAGACTCAGGGACCTTCTGCGAGAAGGAACATGTAGGGAGACTGTAGCGTAGAGAGCTAAGCGACTCGCTGTTCAAATCCCAATCCGTCTCGTGTTCTTCTGACATTTGGATCCCTTGCCTCAAGGTTCTCGATGAGGAAGTGACGCTGATTTTGTAGGAAGATAAGGAGGCCCGTCTCGCCATGGTTGTCCCCAAGATGCGCCTTGTAGGCGTTGGGTCCTCAGTGGGTTTTGGCGCCCGTTGCGTGACCTCACGATGCCTAGAAATAGTAAGATGACACTTAAGAGGTAGTGGTCTGGTTGAGGCAAGCAAGTCGAGGGTTCACTCTCCGTTCCTGGTCTTGGGTCATCGTACTCGTTGCTTTACTCATGCTCCCCAGCGTTCAGGGGGGAACTCTGGATCTGAGCGGAGCAGTGCATCGATCCAGTATAGGGAGTCTATCCTCGCCCCTGGCGATTCTGCACGCGGGTTCGCTACCACGTATTGTGGGTTCCGTGGCTTGGACGCTTTGTCTTTCCAACGGGTTGCTACTGAACGGTTCCCAATTGTGTGCCGCCAACAACATGAGTTCGGACGCCGCAGATTGGGATCCGGCCACGGGGGACCTCTATGTGGCGAACGAGGGCACGAACAATGTCTCAATCGTGAATGTGGTGCGAGGAATGGTCCTGGGCTCGTTCGATGTCGGCACCGCACCGGACGCGGTCTTCCATGACGACGCGCGGAACCTCTTTGTGGCCAACTACGATTCGAAGAACATCTCGGTCATATTCACTGGGAACAACCTCGGTGGCTCCTCGAACATCGGGGCATCGGTGTCCGCGGGTGTCTATGATCCCGATGACCAACGCCTCTACTTTGTCGAACCCCTGAACAACACAGTCAAGGCGCTCGATGACGTCCCTCTCTATCTCGTGAAGAATGTCTCGGTCGGATCGACGCCGAAATCGATCGCCTTTGACGGCGCGGATGGGGACCTCTACGTGACAAACTCCGCCTCGAACAATGTATCGGTGATCAACGGGACTCGCGACACCGTGCTTGCCAACATCCCTGTAGGGGTCAGGCCCTCAGGGATCGCCTACGATCCCGTGGAAAAGGAGCTATTTGTCGCCAACCAAGGCAGCGACAATGTGACCATCATCAACGGTACCTCCAATGCGGTGGTTGGCAGTGTCGGGGTCGGGAACCAACCCGGGGCCCTCGCCTACGACTCGTGGAACGATTTCATCTACGTTGCCAACCAGAATTCGGGAAATCTCACTGTGCTCAATGCGTCGAGCCGAAGCGTCGTGGGCTCGATCCCGATCGTGGGCGGCCCCTCAATGGCGGTGGCCGTGGATACGACCAATGGTTACGTCTGTGTGGAGAACTCAGGAGACGGATCTGTGACGATCATCCCCACTGGGCGCCTTCCTCCCGAGTACTCCCTTTCCTTCACCGAGTCGGGCCTTCCTGCGGGGTTCACTTGGTCCGTTTTGATCGACGGCTACCGTTACACTACGAGCCAAGCCGTATTGAATGTGAGCTTGACCAACGGGACCTACTCCTATGTGGTGGGCACCCTCGGAAGGTATGCAGCCTCCCCCTCCGCCGGTAACTTCACGATCCGGGGGATCGGGGCATCCGTGGCCCTCGCCTTCTATCCGCTCAGCACGAACGAGACGGTATCATTCCACGACATAGGCCTTCCCGCGGGACACAGTTTTGAAGTGACGCTCAACCAGACGTCGCAGATCGGTTTCGGGTACCTCAATTTCTCGGTTGCCAACGGTACCTATCCGTTCTCCGTACGAGGAGCGATGGGGTTCTCGGTCAGCCCAGAATCGGGGAACGTGACGGTCAAAGGATCGAACATGCTCGTGACCGTCACCTTTACCCCGCTTCCCGCGGGACTCTTCTCGGTGCAATTCCAAGAGACCGGCCTGCCGGCGGGCCACAGCTGGACCGTCCGGCTGGGAACGGCTTCCCAGACCACCACGTCGAACGCGCTCACCTTTTCGGTACCGAATGGCACGGACAGTTACACCATCCCGAATGCGGGCACCTTCACCGCTTCCCCACCCTCGGGACAAGTCACCGTGGACGGCAGCGGCACGCAGCTGGATGTGAGCTTCACCCCACTGACCCGGCTCACCCATTTCAACGTTACGTTCACGGAGACAGGGCTCGCACACGGAGTTTGGTGGTACGTGAACATCACGAGTACCGGGGAAAAAGATCGGTACACCACGACCAATTCCACCATCGTATTCTACCTTACCAACGGGACGTACAATTTCACCACCGGTTCGGGAAATGCTAGTCTCTACCGTGCGAGCCCCAACACTGGGAACTTCAGCGTGAACGGCGCGCAACTTTCGGAGAGCATACGGTTCATTTCTAACTCTACGAATTCAGGCATCGGCGGAGGCACTCCGGGCAACGCTCTGGAGGTGGCCGTCATTGCCATAGGGGTTGTGGTCGCGGCAGCGGTGGTTCTCGCCTTCCTCTACCTGCGCCACAGGAAGCGACCCGTGAAGAACAGTACAGCGACGTAGCGAGTCATCGTTCCCACTCACGTTGTGAGACGGGAGGCCCCGAACGGGAAAGTCCCACCGGTACGCGCTCGGACGACCCCCAACCCACGATCCGTGTTAACTTTCCCGAGATTCTCTCGCCACAGGTCGTCCAAGGCACGGTCTTGGGAGGCTTAGAGACATCCTCCTATGCACCGCTTCCCAGGTATTCGGCTTCCGACATTAGAGCCGAAGAGAAAAGGTGCTGCTTAGGAGAGCGTAGTGGACCGAAACTTGGACGCTTCTCACACAGAGCGAACTCCAATCAATATTCCTTGGATTCTATCCGTTTGTAAGACCAACGGACGATGCCAGTGTGGAAGTGACTTGGATATGGACGTGGCGGGATTTGAACCCACGGCCTCTGCTTTGCGAAAGCAGCGATCTTCCGCTGATCTACACGCCCGCGTTCTGCAACGGTGCCTTTGGCTTCGCTCGAGAGCGGGATGGCGTCAAAACGTTTTCCTCCGAGTTGAACCGGAATAGGTCGGCAAATCTCCCCCAGTTGATGACGTGCTGCAGGGCATCCTCGCTCGGTAGGGCGATCCGGGCAAGCATCTCCGCCACCTGCTCACTGGTCAACTGGTGATCCGGCGAGGACTCCAGCGAACGGACGATGTGGCTGAAGAGCTTTAGGTTCTTCAAACGGTCCCGGATCTGCGTCTTGCGCGCCCGAATGTTCCCGGAGAGCAAGGTCTTGCCGACCTCGGATAGCACTGCCCGTCCATCCCCCACCGTGACCAGCCCCAGGGCTTCTGCCCATTCGACCGCAGGAAGGATCTCGTCTATCTCGAGCTCGAGGTCATCCGCGAGCAGGGCCAAATCCTCGGCTCCTCCATGGTCCTTGAGCAAAACCAACAGCCCCATCATCTCGGACGGGGAACATCTGGGATACTCGGTCGCCAACTTTCCCACGCTTCTCGGGAAAGGAGCAAACTACGCCTTCGCCTATAAGCATTGCTGTCTCGGGCCGGCCACCATATGGCCGATGCGTGGACACCCGGTAGGGAAAAAGGACCCTTCCCGAAGGGTTTACGTAGCAGGAGAGCGTGGGTTGTAACATTATGAAAGTATGGGTCCCACAGCGGTGCGCCACGTTGAGCATAGTCATCGCACTCCTTCTAACCTTGGGCAGCGGACTGGGTGAGGGCCTGCATGTAAGGCAATCTGTCTCATCTCCGACTAAGCTCAACTGGGGAGACTTGGCTCCCGGCTGGGCAATGTTCCGGGGAAATACCTCATTGGACGGCAACTACAGTTCCTCGCTCCGCGCCTCTCACTTTACGGTGAAGGAGACGAACAGCCAAAGTGCCACCGCCTACTTACTGGCGAACAACAACTTGGCTCCAGTGCAGTCGTCCCCCATCGCGTTCAACGGCACAATCTATGTCCCTGCGGCTGCCTAGA
>JAKBKR010000353.1 GCA_021832495.1 bacterium
GCCCTGCGCCGGGGGTATCCGCGATCGGAAGCATCACGGGGGAGCCGCGTGCACCGCCATCGGAGAAAGTGCCGCAGCTACGATTTTCGTATGTCGGAGGGGGTATCAGCACCCTCGGGGGGGTTCAAATCCGCACTTTTCTCTGCAGTCTCAGCGCTTTGAGTCCATCGGATAGCAGTGCAAACAAGGTGCCGTTGGCATCAATCTCGGTGACAAGTCCGGGGACTGATCGTAGAGGAAGGCCCCGAGGAGAGTCGCGCACCTCGACCTGGTAGTCGGGGGCCCACAGGCGTCGTGGGGAGGCCGTCAATCGTCGCAGGCGACCAGCGAGCTCCACAATACAGGAGCGATCTCGCGCACAGACCCCTGGTCGCACGGGGCCCTCAGACATTCCCTCGTGCCTCGTCGAGGAAATCGACCAAGAGCTCATCGTGGTCCCCCCACGGCACGAAGGTCGCGCCGTACAGCCTTAGATCACCGTGGTAGCGGCTGCGCCTCCCCTTCTCCAGTGGTCGGAAGAAGAGGAACCCCTCGCTCGTGACCCGAAGTTCCGCCGCTCGGCGTTGCTGCCCGTCGTCCTCGAAGAAGATGGAGATCTGCGTGCCCGTGATCTCATGGTGCTCGATGAGAGTCTCGAGGTGCCCAATCTCGATGTCAAGCGAGCTCCGGACGGCCCCCCACGGCCAGTAAATGTAGAACCGGTCGACCGACTTCTCCCGTTCCAGCCGATGGAGCTTTCCCATGAGAGGCTCACCCACTAGGGTGGGGTGGAACTCCACGGCCGTCGCGGCGTGCCCTTCGTGTGCTAGAGCTTCGACCAGCCCGAGCCTCACGGCCAACCCCAGAGGATTCGGGCGACCGGTCAGGGCACGGGCATGCGCCAACTGATGCTTGGCCCATTCCGGCAACGGTGGGGCACGGCCGGGCCCCCACTCGGAAGGGCCCAGGATGAGGATGGTCATTCAGGCCACAGTCAGGAGCTCCACCGTGCTGGCATCAAGCTCGTGCCGGCTTGCCTTCGCGACCTCCCCCATCCTTCGCAGGACCTGGAGGAGGGCGCGCCCCCGGGGAGTGATCTCGAGCTGCACGGCAAGGCCTCGACCCCGCGCCGCAGGCCCCGGGCGCCCGCGCATCCGGAGGAGCCCGTATCCTGAGAGTCGATAGACCAGGCGGACGAAGGCCTCAGGGTGCAGGTCCAGGTCCTTGCGAAGGCGACCGTACCCCGTGAGGGGCTCGCGTTCAAGACTGACCATGAGACGGCGGGCCTCCTCGTGACTGAAGACATAGATGAACCGATTCTCCGTGACCCTCATCACATAATGTGAATCCGCGTGGGGCAATAAGACTTCCCAGCACATTGTGTGTCACTGCGACGGACCGACAGGGCGGACGAGTGACACGGGCCGCTCCACCTCCGACCACGACCCGTCACTACGATCGCAAGGGAGCCCGAGAACAGATCCTCAGCGGGGTCCACTTTGCCTTCGGTCTTCGGGAGGGCTCCGATCCCGGAGTCCGTTTCCGCAGTCTTGCGACAGGGAGCGTAGGGCCGTTCCACCAGGCGACGCGTTTGTCTCGCGGGGGCATCCTTCTCACGGGGTCGGGCCGAAGTGAGGTTGGCGGGAGGTGGGTGTTCGCCATGACTAGCATGCTACGAGAGTCGGCCGGAAGAAGCGAGGACCCTAAGGGCGTTCAACGTAATCATCTCGTTTCGCCCTTCCAGTCCCCAGTCCACCACCTCGGTATTGGCCCCGGAACTTCTTCCCAAGCGCCAATAGCGTCCCTCGGCGTGCCAGGTACCGTCCTTCGCGCGCTTGGCCTCGACAATGTCGAGAGCTTCCCGAGTCCTTGGGTCCTGCAGTTTGCCGACCTGATCGAGCACTCGAAGTGCCTGGAGTACGTCGTAGTGCCAGTAGAGCGGGAAGTGGAGTCTGACCCATCGCGGGTCGATCGTCGCTTCCGCTCGGCAAGACTTGAACAGTCGATGTTTCAGGAAGAACTCGGCGGCCCGGTCGACCGCTTCGCGGACGGACTCGTCGTCGGTAGCCTGTAGGTATTCGTTCAACCCCCAGAGCGTGGCGAGACTCTCGTAGAAAGAGGAGTGATGGGCGTTCTCGGAGGAGTCACAGTTCCACCCTCCATCGGGCCACTGCCATCGGACGAGCCCATGCGCGATTCGCTGTACGGCCGGACCCTCCACCATACCCAATCGAGCGCATACACCCAGAGGGTTGCCGATTACGGACGCATGAACTCTGAATCGTCCTCGGACCTGGTGTGGTTCGGTCCGAAGATACGGAAGTTGAGAAAGCACAAAGTTTGCCGCGCGGTGGGCCGCTTCGTTCTTGGGAGGAACTCCAAGCTCAACGGCGGAGACCAGTCGCCATGTCGCCCCGGCCCACTTCTTGTACCAATGCACACCGAAGCCCCCGTCGACTCGCTGGCCCGAAAGCAGAGCACGGAGCCGAGGTCCGCCGGGAATCTGCTCTTTCGCAGTGCGTGCCTCGCCAAGCCGTTCCGTCTCCCCGAGAACCTGCGTGAGAGTGAGGTAACGAACCGATGGGTCCTTCGACTGGAGGAGCCACCGGACTCCCGGATCGTCTCGAAGCATCTCCAGGATTGTCACCGGGGACGCGATACTTCAGCCTCGTTGTCGTGATCTTGGGCCCGCCCTGCAGTCGTCCACCATCGTTACTGCAGGCTCATTCCCGGGGATGTCGATTCATCCGGTGCGTGAAGGCGTGCGAGGTCTTTTCTTCTGAACTTCAGGGGCATGACGGAAATGGTCGCGCGACTGCGAAAATCGTATGTCGGAGGAGGGATTAGGACCCCAATAA
>JAKBKR010000354.1 GCA_021832495.1 bacterium
GGACGGGGCGGCGTCCAACTTGTCGGGGATCCCGCCCTGGCCCGCCACCGACACTCCTATGGCACTTGAGTGGATGAACGGAGTCCTGATCGTGGGTGGGGCCGCGCCCGATCGGGGGTTCCTGGGTACCTGGTCGGGGACGGGACCGCTCGCACTAACCCCCCTCCCCTCGACCCCGCTTGTCTCTCCAAGCACCCTGGTGCCCGGGAATGGGGATCTCTTTGTGGGTGGGACCAACGGGACCGGTGGGGCCGGGATGCTCGTCAACCTCACCACGTGGAATCCTCTCCCCTTCACCCTACAGTTCCCGACGGGGACTGGAACCGTGCTCGCTTCGACGTTCTCGGCGAATCCCGCGTCCCTCGGTGGCACGTGGTACTCCACCGAAGGAAGTTCGATCCTATCCGTCACGCCAGACATCGGCGGAGTGAACCGCCTCCCGGACCCTCCGGAGCGCGCGATGTGGGATTCGGTCGCGGTGGTGAACGGGTCCCTGTGGGCCGGCGGCACCCTGCCTTCCGGAGGATCCGCTCTCTTTGAGTACTCGGCCGTGGGGAACAATTGGACCAATCTGAGTTCCACCGTCTCCTCCATGAACGGGAGCCTTACCGACATCGTGGCGGCGGGGAACGGGACGGCCTTCCTCTTCGGGACCGGTGGGGACGGCACGGGGGACATCTGGTACTTCACGGGTCAGAACGGTTCTCGGTTCGAGAACATCACGGGATACTTCGGGTATCCCGCCCCCATCCTGTCTTCGGGTGAGGCCGCGTGGAACGGCTCCGCGCTCTGGCTTCTCAACGGTACCGGGGTGGAGGTGTGGAACCCCATCGGATATACGCTCACATCCCAGTTCCTCGATACGACAGTCGGGGTTTCCAGTCTCACGTCCATCGCGGTGGCCGGCTCGACCTTTGCCCTTGGAGGCTGGGGGAACCTGACCCCGGGCTCGAACCAGGTCCCCATCGCCCTAGTGGGGACCACTGCGGGCACCCCGCTCATCGACCTGACCCCCGAGATCGGGAGCTCATGGCTCTCACCCCCGACCCTGGGTTCGGTGGGGAATGCCTTGCTGGTCGGCGGGGAGCTCGTGACCGGTACGCCCTCGCTCGATCAGGTCCCTCCGCCCTTGACCGGTACGATGTACTCGAACGCGACCATGGTGGATGCTCCGGCAGAGGTCCGGCTCGACCTCGCGCTGAGCGGTGGGGTGTCGCCGTACGGTTCCGTCGAATGGACGATCCCCGGGCAAGCCTCTCTCTCGGGCTCGTCCGTTACAGTCTTGTTTGCGAGCGCCGGTACTTATGGGCTCAACGCCTCGGTGAACGACTCCGCCGGGGATTCCTTGATCGTTTCTGGGGATCTTTTGGTGAACGCTCCTCTTTCCCTTAGTGTGAACGCCACCCCGGTCGCCGGGACCGCGCCCCTTCCGGTCCAGTTCAGTTGGAGCTTGAGCGGTGGGGACCCCAAAGGAGGCAACATCTCGATCGCCTTCGGTGATGGTAACGTGTCGAAGGGCCTCGCCAATGTGAGCAGCACGGGTCACACGTACGGTCGGCCTGGCAACTACACCGTCGTCATCACGGGGTCCGATGGGCTCGCCACCGTGCAACGCTCCTTGCAGGTCAGCGTTTCCACTCAACCACCCGTGGAACTCTCGGGTGTGGCGATCTCCCCCCTTGCACCCACTGTGATTTCCGGCGGCCGCCAATCCTTCTCCGCGTTGCCAACTTGCGGCCCGTCGAACTGCCCTTCGGGCGTCGCGTACTCTTGGAGACTGAGCAACGGACTTGCCCGCTTTGTCGGTTCTTCAACGGGCGCCACAATCGAGCTCGTGGCGGGTCCGACTGCGGGTACGATCACCGTGTACGTGAACGCAACTTTGGACGGACAAGTCCGTTCTGCCGCCACCCATCTGACCATCTCCTCCGCTCCGGGTACGGGAGCGGGCAGTGGAGGAGGAGGGGAAAGCACGTATGCGTTCGTGGCCCTCGGACTCGGAGGGGCCATCATCGCCGTGGTGGGGATTTGGTACTGGCGCCGACAACGGGTTCGCCGGGGCCCCGTCGGCCGGAGCGGTCGCCGAAGCTGGCTGTGAGCGGGTCCGATCGTGCCTACGGCACGAGGGCCAGCACGAGTAGCTCTCCGCTCACGGCAAGCAGGAACGTGGCCAGGAACAGCATCCAGAAGATGTGGAACGAATCCGTGAGCGCTGTCATCAACCGGAACGTGACCCCTGGACCCAGGATCCGGACGCGGTGGACTATGGTCTTCGCCGAGGCGACCTCGGCTGGGGCCATGTTCTCCAAGGCGGCCTCGAGAACCCCCTTGAGGTCTTGGGTCAGGTCTTCGACCGACCGCTTCCTTCCGATCGGATTGAGCCCTCCCTCGACCTCATGCACCACGTGGTTATCAGTCGTCATCACCTCACAGGCGTCTACCAGGCCGGCGACCGCATGGAGCAGTTTTTCCCGGTAGCCTTGGACCAGATTGTTCCCATCGAACAGGACATAGGCCGTGCACTTGCCTCCCGCCTCGATCACGGTCACGGCGAGACCTTCCCGGCCCAGCCCGTCCCGGGCCACCGTGAAATCAGACTTCCTGGCGAAGCCCACCCGGAGCGGTCCGACGGTCGCCTGGTGCGTGACGAGGTCGAGGGCGGCGCGCGCATCTTCCAGCACCCGCGTGCTGGCCGGAGATCCAAAGGGGATCGACCCCCGGGACTGGTCGGCCTCCGTGAACGAATTGTGGGCATCCACTACGATCGGGTTCGAGTAACCCCGCCGGATCGCCTCGTCCCGAAGCATCTCGCCGACCGCGTAGTCCAGGTCGTCC
>JAKBKR010000355.1 GCA_021832495.1 bacterium
CCCCGACCAGGGCCGCCCTCAACCGCTTGAGGGCGTCCCCGCGTAGCGTCCCGTTCTTATTGAGCGACCGCTTCCACGAGTGAACGGTTCGACAGTCGAGTTTGAGTCGACGAGAATCGACGCGGCCCATCGCGAGGAGGCGACGTTTCCAATCGACGAACACCGACGGATTGGCGCCAGCGGTCTTACCAAGTTTCAGGCGGGCGGTGATCTTCGTTCCTTGCCTGCCGAGGCCGACAAGGGAGAACTTCCGAACGAGGACCGAGCGGCTAAAGCTCAATGTCCTAATCGTTCCGCATGCGATTCGGCTCGATCCACAAGCTTGGAAAGATAGTCGGCATACGCGCGAACAATGGTGAGAGCATCAGCCCCCGTTAGGTCTATCCCGTCAATCGTGAGTGGTCGCGGGGGTTGGGAATCCAAAAGAAAGTGGCGCATGACGACTTGACTATCGAACTCCGAGGCGTGAGCTCGAACCTCCTTCCCACCAGGGTTTCGTGTTATCCATACAGGCTCGCCGCGGCCGCTAATTGCGAATGCCTTACCGGGGTCGACCTTTTCGATGTGGATTCGCTTGATATGTGTCCGCGTCCGGACTGGGGTGGGGCGCTCCTTCGTCAGCCTGTTACGCAAGTCTCGTAGCCAAGGCAATGCGGAGTTGTTGGGGGAGCGCATCAACGCCTCCTCGTAAGCGTACCACTCATTCAGAAAACTTGGGGGCAAGCTCGACGCCTCCTTCTTGAGAATCCAGGTCACCTCCCTCAGGCTGCCTACGCATGCATCGAGAAGTGCGTCGAAGTCATCCGGCTGCTGTTGGGCCTCAGTCAGTAGAGCAATCAGGCGCTTAGCTCGGTCGAGTTTTAACCGCGTGTCAGGGAATCTCATCAGGTCCACCCCGCGGAGAGTAACTCCGCCTGCAGAGGAACAGTCCGCGTCGCCGCAGCTTGCCCGCTCGGTGGGTAGCCTCGCTCCTTAAGAATCCGCTGGACGCAGAGCCGCAGTTTCACCCTCACCGGCTCCTTGACCGTCCAATCGAGGCTGACGCTCTTTCGCACGGTATCGACGAGTTCAGCACTTGGCCATCCCCCCTCTGAACTGATCGTCTGACTTCTCGCCGTGCCGGTAAAACACGGTGCTCAAGAAGGGAACGCCGCGGTCGAGTCGGTGTGTACCCAATCCGCTGCAGTGCCGGTCTTGCGACCGAGCAGGGAGCAGTCCTCCGAAAAGAATACTCATCGTCCCACTGGGATCGTCGACTCAAGGTGCTGACCGACCGCGTGGTGCGCCGCCAGGCGCACCTCTGGCTCCGGCCCCTGTTGACCTCCGCGCTCGCAGATCCCTTCTCGACCGAGTCTGTCGGGACACGGCCGATCTCATCTTGCGAGCCGCCGCTAGGAGATCCTCCGTGATTCGAGCCCGCGCCGACTCTCGGCGTGCCACTTCAAGGCGCCTCAGCCGCCGACTCCTCGCTCACCTCGATACCGGACGTACCCAACGGGCGCTCACCCGAGTGCTGCGCGGGCAGACCCGGCCCTTGCTACCGAACCGACCCGTGGATGTCGCCATTGACTTCCACGACGTTCCCTACTACGGCGAGACGATCGGCCCGGACCAACCGCAATTCATTTTGACGCAGGAGCCCCGGGGCACCCACCGCGCCCTCCACCACGCCACCTTCGCCCATCTCTCCCGAACTCCCGGTTCACTGTCGCCTTGCGCTACCTCTGCGAGCGGGGCCACCGCCAGCACACGGTGGCCCGCCTGCTCGCGGAAGCCCGCCGAACGGGCGTCCAACTTCGTCGTCTCTACCTCGACCGGGAGTTCTACGAATACGAGACTTTGAGCTGGCTCAAGGTTGAGGGATACACCGTCATCACCCCGATGCGCCTCGGATCCCGCAAGCGCAAGAAGTGGGAGCATGGTCAGCACTCCTATGTCTCCGAGCCCACGCTCCGAGACCCGAAGGGCAGGGAAGCGCCGCTCTCCCTTCGGTTCCACGTGGTCGTGCGCTACCAGAAGGGGAGGAAGTGGAACCGACGCGGAGCACGGTATCTCGTCTACGAGATGATCGGCCATGGGGCCGACGATGCTCTCCGATCCGTCCCTCTCCGACAGACCCACCTGCTCTATCGGGCGCGGTTGGGCATCGAGAAATCGTACCGACTCCGGGAGGAGGCGCGGCCGATCCCAACCAGTCGCTCCCCGGCGGTGCGACTCCTTGACGTCGGGGTGGCGCTCCTCCGCCAAAATGAGTGGGTGATCCTGAAGCTTGAGTATGCGAGGGAGGGGCGGCAAGGACACGTCGGGTTTGTGGTCCACGAAGAGCGGCCAAGGTTCCGCACGCAGCTTGAACGGCAACTGTGCGCGGTGATCCGACTGTTGGGGAGATACCGGAGACTCAACGAGAGCGGCGCCTCCCTCGCCGGCTTCGCACGGTGGGGATCAGTTCGATGTGGGCTCAACTACCGATGGCCAAGTACTGGAGTCGCATCGTGACCAACCCTGCCCCTTCGTGAACGCTCGAAAGTCTTCGGCTCCGAACGGAAGTGGAGGCATGGGCACGTCGCCTGAGAGTCCAGCCGTCAGCTGTCCATTTGCGTCCCATGACCAGAAAGTGGGCGTCGTGCTCTTCGAAGGGATTGCTTTCATTCAGTACGCGGCTCTTGGCGGAAGGCGAGCCCTTTCGTGAGAGCGTAATCGTCCACGAACTGCTCCATCTAAGAGTCCCGAATCACGGGAAGTTATTCAAGCGCTTGATGAGGGACGAGATACCAATCGCCTCCGAAAGTACGACTCTGGTCGAAAGTTAGGTCGTGGCGACGCAGACGGT
>JAKBKR010000356.1 GCA_021832495.1 bacterium
TCTGCCAGGCGCTCTCGACCTCCTTTCCCGCCGGCTTGAGGACCGCACCCATGTGTTCGCCTTTGCGGCGGCGCAACCCCCGACCCGGGCGCTCCTTACAAGCTATTCCCGGTTTGCCGCACGCGGACACCGCCTCTATCTCTTCACACCGGAACTGTTCGCAATGTACCCCCCCCTCCCGACGGAAAATGACCAGCGGACTCTCGCGATGGCCCAATCCGTCGAGGGGACCTTTTCCCGGCAGACCCAGCATCTCATCCGGTCCATCGGTATCCCGGTCATCTCCTACGACCGCCGTGGAGCCACGGTGAAGGTCCTCAATCTATACTCCACATTGAAGGCCTGGGGGTCCGCTTCATGAACGGTTACCGGGTGCTTTCGTTCCTGCTCATCATGCCACTTTTCCTCTACCTCGGATTCTTGATGGTCACTTCCTATGCCGCCTGGGACCCGCTCATTGCCGGGGTCTTCGGCGCTATCCTCCTGCTCAACGCGATACAGTTCGTTCCCTGGAAGGGTCGGTACCTCACGCTCTCGGGTCTCTGGGTCATCGTGCTCATCATGGTCCTGGGGTTCTTCGCCGTCAGCCTCCTCGGCGGTCCGGGGCTGGACGTTTCGGCCGGGATCATCCTTGCCTCCCCCTTCCTCATTGAGTCATGGATTTGGCAGCTGGAAGGGTCCCCGGGAAAGCGGATGGTCGCCCTCCAGCTCTCCTTCCTCGAGGGAGTGGTGATCGTGGCAGCGATCCAGTCCCTCCTTGCCACGGGACTCCCCGTCGACGCCCCGGATCTCATTTCGGCCTACGCCCAAGTGAACATCACCCAGGCCTGCAGCCTATCGAACCTGGTTGGCCTTTCGATGGCGTCCGTCTGGCCCGGTGCCTGTTCCGCCGGCACCTTGGTGTTCCCGCTACAAGCTGCGATGACCCCACCCCTCGTCGTGCTCGGAGGAATGGCCCTTGTCGGCGCGCTCTCCCCCGTCTTGAAGCCTCAGACCGGTTCCGGTGCTGAACTCCCCTTCCGCGAGGCGGGGGAGATGTCCCGGATGGCTTACGATCCTGAGTTAGAGCATCTGGGAGAGAAACCCCTCCAGTTGCTCGCCTTGCGGACGGTCCCTAAATCGCCGTCATACGGCCACCTTCCGGGGTTGCGAGCGATCTTCCTCACCGCGGCCCTCACCTTCGCTTTCGTCCTGGCATCGCTCTATGCACCCCAGCAGGTGCTCCTGCCCACGCTGGGAGCCCTTGTCATCGTCGTGTTCGTCATTCTTGGATTGACCCGGGCGTCCTTGCGTGCGCCGCCTCCTGTGGCCCCTCGGATGGTGGGAACCCTCCCCGCGCAAGCCCCGTCACTGCCGGTGGGACTCCCGGTTTCAAGTCCTTCGGCGTGATCGCTGGCTTACGATCACGACAAACGCACCGATCGCGAAGATCGCGGGTAGTACCAGGAAGGGCCACCAAACATACTGTTCGGTGGGTGGGACCAGGGACCAACTGGAATTCCCGGTCTCATTGTGAGAGGGTGGGGGTGGCAGCTTCGTGAGGTTCAAGAGCAAACGCGGAATGACCTGATAGAACGTCAGGGTGACGTTCGTCTCGTTGGACCGATACCCCGCGGCCGCTGCGAAGACCGTGTATCGAGCCGGCGGAAGGATGTCGGTGAAATTCGCCCAGCCTACCGGGTCCGTCAGCGCCTGATGGTAGAGCCCCACCTCGACCGTCGCGTTCCGGATGGGGGCCGAGGTGTTGCGATCGTGGATGAGGACACTCACGTTCGCGCCAGTGACCGGGTACAAGATGAAGGTGAGGAGCGTCGTCCCGCTCGTATTGACGAACCGAGGCCCTTGCGGGGGCGCATGCTTGAACCCATACTCCCAGGAGGCGAAGGTATAGTTCCCTTCCACGACGGTCGAGTTCGCGTACCCCAGGGCATCCGTGATGAAGAAGAGGAACCTTCCCGTTGACCTGGTAAGATTGACCTGTGCCGACGCTAGGGGGCGCAGGCTCGACCCATTGATGTAGTCCACTCCGAGCGTGGTGAGGACGCGGACGGAGAAATTGGCCAAAAGGGGTTGGAGGAAGAAGGTTGCGTTGAGCACCCCGGTGTAGCCGAGCGTGAGGTTCAACGCCGCACTCCGATAATCGGGATGATTTGCGGAGACCCGCGCCGGACCGGGGGCCAACGTCACATTGAGCCACCCAAGCGGTCCGGTGACCCCGAGGGGGCCGCTCACATTGCTCGAGAGATTCGCTCCGGCCAGGGGCAGGGCAGGCCCCGACGTTTGGTTTCCGAAGACCCGAGCGTGCAGGGAAGGCCATGCCACCAGGAGGAGGGTGACATTGGTCGGGCCCGTTCGGTTCAGACGAGCGTTCACAAAACCGGGATGGAATCCGATGGCGGAGGCGGACACATTGGCGGCACCCGGCGAAGTGGTCACGTTGAACCATCCCTTGGAAGAGCCCGTGCCAAGGTAGGTGGCATTCCGGTAGACCGCCGCCCCCGGGACATCCACCTTCGTCGAAACGCCATCCACGGTCCCGAGGACGTGGACGTGCAGCGTGGGCCAGGGAGTAAGCGTGATGTTGAGCCACGTCCGGTTGCCCGCAGAAAGGCTGGCCTGCGTGCTATTGCTATAGTAGCCTGTAGGGGCCGTGGCTGTCACATTGATGCTTGTGAAGCCAGGGAGATCAGAGAAGTTGGCCTGACCAAAGGTATCCGTCGTGTTCACAAGGGACAGGTTCTCCGAGGCGTTTACAACCCGGACCACGACCTTGTTCAGCGCCACCTTTTGGGGGTTGCGAACTTCAACGGTAAGGTTGGAGAT
>JAKBKR010000357.1 GCA_021832495.1 bacterium
TGATAGCTCGGCCAGCTTGACTCGCTGGTTCTGACAGACTCTTGGTCCACTTTTTTCATGTTTCTACGGACTCCGGTGAGTAACCAAGTATGTCCCGGTGGGGGTTGCGGAAGTTTCCCCGGGAGGTTGGTTTGAGGGGTGGACACGGGTGCTGGAGGAAGGGCTCGTTTCCGACGCACATGCACGGTGATTGCAATCGTCAGCAGTATGATGGCAACCACGCCAATCAGAATATAGCCATCATCCCCGGGAAGCCCGAGGAACCCGGTGGTCGGGTTGGGAGTGGAGGGGGCAGCAGGGTTGGTGGTAATGATGGATATCGTTCCTTGGAATTCATTACTAACGTATACATACCCGTTCGACAAATCAGAGGCTGCAAACGTCGGGGCTGTCCCTACCGTGACCGTTGATGTTGCGGTGTCATTGATATCCGAAATCACGCTCACACTGCCTGGCCCACAGACACTCGTCATGCAAATCGAATTGATGACGAACACCTCCCCCTTCCCGCTGTCATATGCCACACCATCAGGCTCGGTCCCGACACCTATGGTGGTGACCACCTTGTTCGTCGCATCCGAAATCACGCTCACATTGTTCGAGACCTGGTTGGCCACGAACACCTCCCCCTTCCCGCTGTCATACGCCACGCTCCAAGGGTAGGACCCGACCGGGATGGTGGCAACCACACTGTTGCTCGTACCCGAGATCACGCTCACTGTATTATAATTGCCGTTGGTAACGAACACCTCCCCCTTCCCGCTGTCATACGCCACGCCATCAGGCCCTCCTTCGACGGGGATGGTGGCAACCACCTTGTTCGTCGCATCCGAAATCACGCTCACCGAGTTATATTCGCTAGTGACAAACACCTCTCCCTTGCCGCTGTCATACGCCACGCCCGATGGGTCTATCCCGACCGGGATGGTGGCGACCACTCTAATGCTCGCATCCGAGATCACGCTCACATTGTTCGAGCCAAAGTTGGCCACGAACACCTCCCCCTTACCGCTGTCATACGCCACGCCCCCAGGCCAGGACCCGACCGGGATGGTCGCTACCACCTTGTTCGTCCCATCCGAGATCACGCTCACATTGCCTTGCCCGCAAGGAGGATATGAAGGGCAATTCGAATCGGTGACGAACACCTCCCCTTTGCCGCTGTCATACGCCACGCCAAGAGGCTGGTCCCCACTACAATCTGTAGGGAAGGCATTCCCAGAATAGAGATGGTTGGTACAAAGGTCGAGGGTGTAAGCGACGGATGAGGACGCGGCGGGGGCTTCTGGAGTGGATGTAACCCGTGCTACCGTCTTTGCCTCATGAGCGGCGGAGGAATTGACCGGGTGAGACCCGAGCGCAGGCACGGCCGGCACGATGAGAACCAGCACAACGAACACCGGCAGAACAACGCCCAACCATGCCCCCGCTCCACGTCCGCTACGACTCGCGGCCATGTGTTCCCGTGAGGGCTTCCTCATAGATAGAGGTTAGCACCACTCGTGTTCGCTATCGGAACATCAAGGACTGAGGGCCGAGAGCCGATCCCGACCGGGAGGGCGAGGGACACCAGAGGGGCTCTCCCTGACTTGTGCCACGAACTCATAGCGTCGTGTCCTCGTTTTTCAGAGCAGGGAAACTGGAATCATTTTCTGAACGCTTTGCCGGATCGGAAGCCTTGTGGTCAGGTGGGGTGACATCACAGACATGCACCACCTTTTTGGCAGATGAGGGATTTTCGGCAGGGAACCCCCAACTGAGGGGCTAGATGATAAAAATTCCGATGATGATTGCCGTCAGCTTTGATCTGACAGCCCCATTAGTGCGAGTACGGATACACCAGTCGCCAGCATAACAATGCCTGAAAAAAGCAATACCACTGGCAGTGTAGTATAAGCCGAGACACACGGTGGCGACGGAGGGCATGAGCCCGCTGAGGCGTTACAAGAAGGAGGGGTTGGGCAGGAAGTCAGGGAGACTTGCCAACTTAGAACTATAAGCCACGCAGCACCTGAGCACAAGATGGCTCCCAATGCCAAAAATGTCTTGCGCCGCTTCATGGTCACACAGGTTGCATCACGTCTGCCCTGATTTGTACTGCACTTTAACGATGATGATGTCGATGTGTCACCTCGAGTGAAACACCCTGGCTTGTTCTGGGGCTGTCTGTCGTTGTGGTGACCGTGTACCACATCCCCGCGCTCCCTTCGCCTCTGCATTTTCCCTGTCTGCGGGGGAGGAGCGCCCCTCCCCGGCCCGCGCCCGGCTCAGGGGGTCGCCATCACCCCCTCTTCCTCCGATACTAGGAGGGCCCGGGCCGCCGTGCTCTCGAAGGCGCGCTCCCGGTCCGGCGCTACGTGCACGTCGTGCGTCAAAACGTCGGTCGCGAGGTTGTACGCCTCCCACTGGCTCGTCCGGCCCCAGAGCGTGCTCCCGAAGTACTCCGGCAGCTTCTCCCCGATGGCCCGCGCGTGCCGGCGCGGGATCCCTGTGGTCTCCAGGGCGGGCACCACGTCCACAATGTCCATCCGCTCCCGCATGCTCTCCCCGTAGAGGTCGAGCGCCCCGGAGAAGTGATCCAGGGCCTCGTGGATGCCCCTTTCCAGCTGGGCGAGGAGGTCCTCCGGGTCCGACAGGTGGAGCTCGCGGAACTCCAGGAAGGACCGGGCGGAAGCATGCAACTGGTTGCAACATGCGATTCGGATGGCGAACGCCTCCAACCGGACAGCAGTGGCCCCATCGATCGAGTTGAGCAATCGAACCGCTGGGTAGAAGGTATTGTCCCCGTCGACCTTGAACTGCTTCCCGATCACCAG
>JAKBKR010000358.1 GCA_021832495.1 bacterium
ACACCGCCACACCACAGGGGGTGGCATGCTTGACGACAGCAGCCGCCGGTGTGGAAAACCGAGCAACGATCGCCACCGAGTTGTCGATGTCGAGATAGTTGTTGTAGGAGAGGGCATCCCCTTTGATGGTTTCGAGTGGCCAGGGTAGGCCACCGGCGTCGGGCTCGTGTCCGGCATAGACCCAGGCCGCCTGCTGCGGGTTCTCACCGTAGCGGAGGGTTTCGGATTCCACCCGGGTGACCGAAAGTAAGGGGGCGGGGCGCGCGAGGTCCGAGCGGCGGCTAATCCACGCACAGATTTCGGCGTCGTAGGTAGCCGTCCTTTGGAATGTGGACGCGGTCAATCGACGGACCAGTTCCATCGATATCGCTCCTCCATGTTCCCGAAGTTCACGGATCACAAGCTCCGCTTCCTGAGGCGACGGGACCGGTACTACCCAGGGGAAGTTCTTCGCCGCCGCGCGTAGGAGACTGACTCCTCCGATATCGATGAGTTCGATCAACTCTTCGTCCGTCGGGGAAGGCTTCCGCTGAAGGGCGTTCTCGAAGGGGTAGAGCTGTACGGCCACAAGGTCGAAGGGATGGAGTCCCCGCTCTTCCATTTCCCGGGTTCCGGCCGGGTCTCTGGGGGCCAAGATCCCTCCAAAAATGGCCGGGTGAAGTGTCTTGACCCGACCTCCGAACCACGAGCTGATCCCAGTCAATTCGTCCGTGGTGTGGAGCTGCAGACCATGGACTCGAAGGCGCGTCGCCGTGCCTGACGTCCCCCAGAGTTCGGTGCCGTTGCGATCCAGTTCCTGAGCGAGGCTCAAGAACGCATCTCCTTCAAACGAGCTCAACAAGGCTCGGGTCGGTTTGAGGGACCTCGGCTCTCCCACTTCAGTTACCCGCTCGTCAGTTCCTGAGTAACAGATAAGAGTTATGGCTCAGGCTTTGGTCCGCTCCGGCCTCGGAGCCAGACCTTCCCTTTGCGTAGGGTACCAAAGGTGCGATACGTATGGATGCCCGTTGCATTCCAACACCGGCGGGCCTGCGGGAGGGCCACCGCGGACAGCTCCACGAGGCCCGCCGACCGGCGGGACTTCACTACCCGGAACGGTAACGAGATGTCCCGGGGAATCCTGGCTCGGAGAATCTGGAAGAAGTTGGCCGGGGAGGTGGCCTCCCCGGCAATCGTCACGCCGAGATACCGCTTGCGGTACCGGCGTTCAGCGGACGAGGTCGATCGCGTCGGTGGACTCGCCAGTTGCGTATCCGCCACCCTTCGAACCCAAGAGGTTGGCCGCCTTGACTCCCGTGATGATGAGGAGCACCTTGATGGAGTTCTCCATCTCCGGGGATTGGTCGATGGTGCAGCCCCAGATGATCCGAGCGCGCTTTGAGATCCTCGAACCCACAATCTCGGCGGCCTTCTGGGCCTCCGAAACGGTCATCGAAGTTCCTCCTACCACGCGGACCAGGGCGCCGTGGGCGTCCTTCAGGTCGACATCACCGAGGAGCGGGGAGGTCAGGGCCTCATTGACCGCCTGGGTCACCCGGTCCGTGGTGTCCTCGCTCTCTCCCAGTCCGATGAGGGCCACTCCACCGTCTTTCATCACGGTGAGCAGGTCCGCGTAGTCCAAGTTCACGAGCCCGGGTTTGGTCACGATCTCCGTGATCCCCTTGATCGCGGTCATGAGGACCGTGTCCGCGAGCTTGAACGCGGCATCGAGCGGCATCCGGGGAGCTAACTCGAGAAGCTTGTCGTTCTGGATGACGATGGTGGTGTCGCACATGGAGCGCAGCCGCTCGAGTCCATCCTTCGCCTCTTCCATCCGGACCGAACCTTCGGCAGAGAAGGGGATCGTGGTGACCCCCATGACGAGGGCGTTCATCTCACGTGCGATGCGGGCGACGACGGGGGCCGATCCTGTCCCTGTGCCTCCCCCCATCCCGGCAGTGACGAACACGATGTTCGAGCCGTTGAGGAAATTCTTGAGTTCCTCTTCGTTCTCGCGGGCCGCTTCCTCCCCGATCTCAGGGCGGGCACCGGCTCCGAGACCCTTCGTGGCGCGCTTTCCGATCAGGATCTTCCGAGGAGAGTGGATGGTGATGAGGTGCTTCGCATCCGTGTTGATGGCCAGCATCTCCGCACCCTGGATGCCTTCCTCCGTGCAGCGATTGATGGTGTTCGAGCCGCCTCCACCACATCCGACGATTTTGATGTTGACCTTGAGTTGCTCTGCCAGCTTTGCCAGTTCCTCGTCGTCCGGGCTCGCAACCATAGGGGTTGCGGGACCCGTCGGTTTCCGGTCGTCGATGGACCTTGCCTGTTGGTGCTTTCCCAGCGCTTCCGCCACGATGGATTTCATTTTCTTTCCTCGGTTTGTCTGACGATTGTCAGCCGAATAGGTAATGGATGTCAGTCATATATAAGACCTTGTGTTCCACTGGCAAGGTCGGTCAATGGCTCGGGTCCAGGACGTGGAATCGTGGCTCGATCACCCCCAATCCGCCACTCCAGATAAGGTGCTCGAATTCTTGGACCGGTTGGAGGGTTGCCTCCCAGGAAAGAGCCTGGTCGAATGGCCGGCCATCCCCCACGGAACGGCGCTGATCGCCGGGGACACGCACGGGGACGTGCCCCTCGTGCGAAGACTGGTCCGGGAACACCTTGAACGTGTTGATGGCGTGGACCTCTTCCTGACGCTCGGAGACTATGTCGATCGGACCCCCCGGTATGTCCCGTATGGCTCGCTCCTGAACGCACTCTACATCCTTTCGTTGTCCGCTCGGTATCCCGAAAAGTTCCTGGCGCTCCGTGGAAACCACGA
>JAKBKR010000359.1 GCA_021832495.1 bacterium
GCCGAGAAACTGGTGATGAACGTCTTCTACCCGTTCTCGCCCGTGGGAGTCACGCTGACCTCCCACCCGGGAGGCGGCCGGCACGCGACCGTTCAAGTGGCGGAAGGATGGAAGGCCCGCGCCATCGGAAAGGAAGGAAGGCATCTGAAGATCGCCCGGGCCCTCCTTTCCCGACACAGCGACATCGTGTCCGTGAGCGTTGCCTGACCCCTGGCTCGCCTTCAACTTCGTGGGTTTGGCGATGAGCCTACTTCACAAAGATACTGTTTCCGTAGTCACTATAGAGCCGGACACTTTATAACTACAGGTTCTATAGCAAAGGTATGTCCGCCAGTATCCAGCCCTCCGGGACCGCCCCAAACGAACGTTTCGCGAAGGTCGCCCCCGAACCCGCGATCGAAAGGACCGCCGTGGCGCTCCGGGAGCGCGGGCACGAGGTCGTGGTGGTCGGCACCCGAGCGGAGGCACTCCAGGTGCTTCTCGACCGGATACCTGCCGGGAGCGAGGTCTTCACCTCCACCTCCGAGACGCTCCGGGAGATCGGCTTCCTGTCCGCCATCGCCGGTTCGGGGCGGTACGAACTGTTACGGGACCAGGTGACTCGCCTCAAGTTGGACCCCGCAAAGGATGCGAAGGAGATCAAGCGCCTGTTCGCCGCTCCCGAAGTGGCGGTAGGCTCGGTACACGCAGTCACCCAGGATGGTCAAATTCTCGTGGCCTCGGCGAGCGGGAGCCAGATCGGGCTCTATGCCTATTCCTCCGCCCGGATGATCTGGGTGGTCGGAGGGCAGAAGATCGTCTCGGACCTTACGGAGGGTCTCCAACGGCTGGAAGAACATTCGCTCCCTAAGGAGGATGTCCGGGCCCACCAGGCCTACGGTCGCCCGAGCAGCCTCAACAAGATCTTGATCATCCGCAAGGAGGGTGTACCCGGACGGACCCTCATCATTCTCGTGCGAGAGGCCTTGGGCTTCTGAACCGGGCACCCCTCCAAGCCAGCATCTGCTCGCTCGGTACTTGGGCTGGTCTGCGGGTGGTCCCAGTGCCGTGCCGCAGAACGCGGTGGCGTTTGGCTCCGGCCAAACTACGTGCTGATGACCCGGGCCACCCGGAAGTTCCCCTTGTCGACGATCAGGGAGAAGAGATTGGTCGAATGGTTCGTCGAACGCATCTTCACGATACGGAGCCGGCGCTGTACCGTCTCTTCGTTCACCTTCGCCATCATGAGGTGGATGATGCCGTCGGCCAAGTAGTCCTCACCCCGCGTCCCGAAGCCGGCATCCCCTTTGACTTCGGTCACGAGGAGGGCGGTCACTCCAAGCTCTCGAAGCCATTCGTAGAACTGGAACAGGTCGACCCTCGGGTTCTTGAAATCCGAGAGGGTCTCGAGGACCGGCAACGAATCGAGGATAAGGACTTCATACCCTGACGAGTCCTTCATGTTCTGGGCATACATCTTGACGATCTCGAGCCAAGAGTTGGTCTGGAGCTCCTTGCCGAGGTTCTTCCGAAGGAGACCGATGTCCACGATCGAGACTTTGTCTCCCACGGCGTCGGCCTTCATGCCAAGTCCCTCCATGTTTCGGATGAGGCTCTGCCGGGATTGCTCCATGGTGATGTAGAGGGTACGGCGTCCTTCCTTGAGCGCATTCTGATAGGCCATGTGGTAGGTGACGGAACTCTTCATGGTCCCGGCCTCTCCGGCCATCAGCACCAGGTTGCCTTCCGGGATTCCGCCCTCCATCTTCTCATCTAAGCCTTCCACGTATGTCTTGACCCGCGGACCCCCTGGAGCATCCTTTCCCTTCATGGGCTTCGAGGGAGGGAAGTTACTCCACTCCTTAAACTCTTCGGACCGGGGAGCGTTGCATTCCGGTCTCCCAGGGTGTAGTGTCCTGGACTTCAGGCGATTGGCGAGGAGCTCCGCTGACCGAACGCACGGAGGAGGTCCTGCACTTTGTGCTGCTCGAGCGGGCTCAACGTCCGGGCCTCCTCTTCCCCCGCGCGCATCTCGGTCCGGGCCTCATCCGCCTCCCCTAACAGCTCCCGTAGCCGACCTAGGATGAGGTGACGAAAGGCTCCCCCGCTGGGTATGGGCCCGACCTCTTCAAAGGCTCCCCGGGGGTTCCCCGTCTCTCCTTGGACCAGGGCCAGAAAGAGTTTGGCCTCATCGAGTACCCCGGTCTCTCCCGACAGAGTGAACCGGTTGATGGCCAGGGAAAGGTTCACCTTGGCATCTTCCCACCGGTGTCGCTCAATGTTCACCTTGCCGAGGAGATAGAGTGCCCGGCCCGCGGTAGCCAAGGCATCGAACTTCTCGCATGTCTGCAGGGACTGGATGGCCGCTTCCTCTGCTTCTCCAAGGCGACCCGAGAGGTACAGTACTTCGGCGGCGAGCCGTTGATATTCGGCCGCCGCGAGAAGGTCGCCAAGCCTTCGCTCCGCTTCCTGGGCCTCCGAGTAGAACCTGAGGGCCTCGGCCGCGTTACCTTTCAGGGTCTCGACCCGTCCCAGGCCGTTCGCGTGAAAGGCGATGTAAGGGACGAGGTCCAGTCGTCGGGCGATCTCCCTTCCCCGGGCAAACGCGAGAGCGGCCTTTGCCAGGTTGTCCTTCCCAAGAAGGGACCAACCTTGATGCTCTAGGGCGCGGCATTCCCACGCCTCCAATCGGGAGTCCTCTTCGAGCTTCTTGAGAACGTTCATGGTGGTCATGCTGGAGGTCTCTGCGTCTCCGGCGAGCATCTCGAACTCGGCGCGCAGCACTTCGCAGGTCAGAAGGGTCCTTCGGGCTTC
>JAKBKR010000360.1 GCA_021832495.1 bacterium
GCTGCCGGTCTATTATCTCATCCTGAAGCTTCCGATGATCGCCGCAACACTGGGAACGTACTTCCTTCTAGCCCGCAAGTTCCGGGTCCCCGGAGCCGAGAAGCTTTGGCTCCTCAATCCATTCGTGGTCTTGATCGGTGCCGCATGGGGCCAGTTGGATGTGTTGGCAGTGGCTTGTATGGGCCTTTCCCTGTGGTGCTTGCAAAAGAACGACACCCTTACTGCCTCGACCTTTGCCGCAGTCGGTGGAGCCATCAAGTTCTTCCCGGCCCTCCTCCTTCCCTTCATCCTGATCCAGAGCCGACGGAAGGGGCGCGACCTGTTGCCCATCGCGGGAGTCGTCGCGCTTTCGCTGGGGATATACTGGGCCGCGGGATCGGTCACCGGGGCGCTCGGGATCCTTATCGGTACCAATGCCCAACCCACCGCTCTGGGGACCTTCTTTGCGAGCGGCCTCTCCTGGCAGATCTTGCTCCCCGTGACCCAGTTCCCGCCGCTCCTCTTGTACGTGTTCGGCCCGTTCTACCTCTACGAGATTTGGAGCTTTGCCCGCACTCACCGAAACATCGTCCCAATCCTCATCGAGCTCTTCCTCGTTTTCTACCTGACGTACAACATGGTCAACTCGCAGTACTTCATCTATATCGTTTTCCTTTTCCTCGTCGCGAAGGACGGACGGAGCGCACTCATCTTCTCGCTGCTCCCGGCGGTTTACCTGTGGTTGACGCAGAGCCTTACCTACTTCGTCAACCCCTCGCTCTCGTACTGGTACTTTTCCTCACCGGTCGGACAGGCCGAACAAATGCAGGTCGTTGCGGTGGCCCATGCCCACCTCGTCTGGGTCCTAGCCCTTGCGGCTACCGCCATATACTTGTGGCGCCTGCTACGTTCCGAAGGAATCCATGCGATTGGAAGAGACCTGCGTCGCGCTCTTCGCCTACAACGACCGGGAGAGGCTGGAACGCATCGTACCTGAGGTCCTCCGTTCGGGGGTCGGTCGGCTCGTCGTGGCCGTCGAAGGGGACCCTTCCCAGGCCGACTATCTTGTCCGGCTCCGCGATCCCCGCCTGGTCGTTTCGTACCTCCCCGGGCGTGAGGGAAAGGCCCGGGCTTACAACCGTATCCGTCCCTTGCTCGAGGGTGCCCCGATTGTTTTTCTGGTCTCCGCAGACGTTACTCTGCACGCTGAGGTCTTCGAGGAGGTGCTCCGACTCTTCGAAGACCCACAAATGGGCGTAGTCGTGCCTCGGGTGCAACCTTCACCAACGGGTACCCTTGCCGGAGGGGTCGGAAGGCTCCTCTGGGATCTCCATGATCTGCAATTGAGTGCGCTATCCGATGGGTCCCGCAACGTGCATGGCGGCGAATTCGTCGCCATCCGTGGGGAACTCCTCGTGCCCTTTCCTGAGGACCTGATTAATGATGATGCGTACTTATGCGTGCATGCGATCAAGCAGGGATTCCGACTCCACTACGCCCGAGAGGTCGTCGTCCGGAACGAGGTGCCTCGTACGTTGAAGGAACTTTTCAACCAACGACGGAGGGTCAGCTATGGGCATTGGCAACTTTCGCATATGGGTTACCGGCCTGCGATCCTGACCCACATGCTCACCGATGACCTGAGGGCGGCACTCCGGATCTTGACCTGGTCGGTACGGACCTATCCTGAAGACCTGCCCTACATGCCCGTTCTTCTCTTGGAAGAGTCCTACGCGGTCCTTTTATCCCGAGTGGACCGAAAAGGGGAGATCGACCACACAAAATGGACGATGGTACCCCGGGTCACTTCACCGGATAGTCGAACGGAAGCCGTTCCCCCGGGTACTTCACATCCTCGTACGCGGTGACCAACGCCGCGATCATGGCGAGCGACGTGCCGATCAAGAAGAGATAGATCGTTCCGGAATAGTCGAACATAATCGAGACGCTTCCCGAGGAAAAGCCGATCGAAGCCATCAGAATTGCGTTCCACGCGATGAGCAAAACGTACCCCACCTTGACGACCGCCCGGAAGAACCAGATGGGGCCAAACCAACGGGTGGGTTTCGCAACGTGCCGCGCTCCGGTAAGAAGGGACAAGACGATTCCCAAGTCGATGAGGGCTAGGAATGGGAGGTCCGAGTGGACCGAAATGCCGCTGGAAGATGACCCCGAGAAATGCCCGAGCAACCGGAAGACGAAATAGGGGACGACGGCAAAGAAGAAGAGGGACCAGAGCGTCTTCAACACGCCGACGGTATACAACCAGGGAGGGGAAGGGCGACGGAAAGGCAGCCATCCCCCGTCCGGCGACGAAACAAGGGTCGGTGGTGGAGGGGGTGGGTACGCCGCGGTCATCGTCCCATCCTCTCAGAGAGAGCGTAAGATCTTCGCGATGGAGATTGAAGGTTCCCGCATTGGTCGCCGTGATTTAGCGGTGGGCCCGAGGAGGGCACCTTGACAAATGCCGGGTCGGATGAACCACCGCAAGCATGCGCCACCACCGGGGTTCCTGGAGAAAAGGAAAATTTTCCGCTTAGGGAGATCGTGATCGTCAAAGAGAACAGGGAGGCATAGGAGCCATTGATCCAGCCACTCGCGACATACGTCGAATTGTTCGATGGGAGCGCAAAAAATTCGAGGGACAATGTCACACTTTCCGACGTGGACGGTGCGATGGTAACAAGGGGGGTGGAACCATGGGCAAGGAGCGGCCCGTTCACCTCATGGATGCTAAAGGCGGCCTGGAGGGTGAACGAGAACCACCCGGGATTTGTCACGTTGAAGCCACACGCATTC
>JAKBKR010000361.1 GCA_021832495.1 bacterium
TATCCAGCGCCGACATCAGGCCCTCAGGGTCATCGCGAACAGCTTCGTAAGCTTGGATAAGATCCGGGTTGGAGTCCGATAGGACGGCGTGTTGCGGGCGGAGATGGAAGAACACAGCACCTCCCCCAACAAAAGGCTCGAAGTACGTCCCGAACTCGGAAGGAATGTGCCTAGTCAGTTGGTCAAGGAGCTGTCCCTTTCCGCCCGCCCATTTGAGGAACGGGGTGGGTGCAATTCCTGCGGACCGCCCGGCCGACGTCTGTAACCGTGTCTGAACCGGCTGACGCGCGACCAGGACCATAAGTCAGCGCCCCCGTCTTGTGATGGACGGCACTGGCCGCACCCGCTTCTTGTTCCAATAGGGGCTCTTGCACTTGGGGCACCTTGAGGGTTCGTGGTCCAACCTCGGGAGCCACTTATGGCCGCACCGATTGCAGAGCCACGCCTTGACGGAAACCTGAGGCACAGATAGGCTGAGGGAGCACCATTTATAAGAGTGTTAGTTATACCCCCAACTGTAGCATATGCGCCCACTCTTCCTCTCGGGTTTCGGCTCCTCTCTCCGGGTCTGTGGGCACGTTCTCGAAGTCTCCAACGGGACCGACGGGAACCGACAGACGTTCGCAGCCCACCAACTGCCCTTCGACTCCGTGGTCGTCGAGGGTAACTCGGGCACGATCTCGTTCGAAGCAGCGCGGTTTCTCGCCAATCACGACATCCCCGTGACGTTCCTTCGATGGGACGGCTCGGTCCTGTCGACCCTACTCCCGCGCGGTCCCGTTGCGGGCGAGTTGAAGCTCGCCCAATTCGCGTCGCACAGCAATCCAAAGAGAAGGGCGCAGATCGCCCGAGCGATCTTGGAGGTAAAGCTCTCGAAGTCAGTCGAACTTCTTCGGTTCCTCTCTCGCTTCTATCCGTGCGACCGTGCCCCCGTCGAGGCGGAGGTCAACCGAGGTCCTTCGACAGAGTCCATCCCCGACTTGATGGGCTGGGAGGGACGAACGGCCGCCGCCTACTGGGTCGAGTTCGGCATGGTCGTCAACCGCCTCTGGCCTGAGGCACGGTTCGTCACTCGGAAGGGAAAGGGAAAGTCATGGGCGCAGTCGGCGACCGACCCCGTCAACGCCCTTCTCAACTTTGGCTACTCCCTTCTTGAAGGGCGAGTCCGTCAAGCGGTCAACTCCGTCGGGCTCGAACCCTCGGTCGGTTGGCTCAGTGAGACGGCAGCCTCGAAGTTGCCTGTGGTCTGCGACCTCCAAGAGCCGTTTCGCTGGCTGGTCGACCTGTCGGTTATCGAGACCATCGCAGGGCGCCAACTCGACCGAAAGGCAGACTTCCTGACAACGGAGAACTACCACATCAGGCTCCGACCCCACGCTATCGGACTACTCGCCGAGCGGCTGGGTGAGAACTTCAACCGCACCGCCCCGTTTGGTGGGCAGCGAAGGACGCTCGACGCGATCTTGTTCGAGACGGCGCGGAAGCTCGCTCGTCATCTGCTCGGGCAATCGAAGAAGCTCGTCCTCAACTTCCCATTCGGTGCTTTCGATGGGGCGATCGACACGCAGGCAGCCGAGACGATCTCCGCCCTGACCTACTCCGACGCTCGCAAGCTCGGTATCTCGAAGGCGGGCCTCCGGGACATGAAGAGGAGGGCGGCGGAGGGGAAGCCCGTTCGTCTCTAGGGAAGGTCGCTCGGCGGCTACTCTCCGTCAGTGCTGAGCACTGAGCCGAGTACTCGTTCCAGCACTCGCCAGTACTGGGCCAGCACTCGCGAGTGCTCGGCAGAACTCGGTTGGGACTATTGGTTTTCTCGGCTTGCCCACAAGGCTTCCTCTTCTTCCTCGGGGGAGAGGACACGCTTCTGCCCTACGTATTGAGTCCCCCTTGGCAGCGAGACGAAGCAGATCGTGTTACATTCGGGGCACCCAACCGTCAAGGTCGATTCGTGGAAAGCCAAGGGGGATGTTCCGCAGGCAGGGCAGGAGGCTTGGGACGGATACTCTTTGAGGAGGCTGTTCACTCGCTGCCTCGCTTCTGCCGCTAGCTCCTCGGAAACACGGACAATCTTCGCGGGAACCCTAGTTTACCGAGCGGTCCGGTCAATCAACTCTGGTTCGGCATGAGGTGCTTCCGCCGTATATGGGTTCGTATCGAGCATCGCCTCAATCTCTTCCGCGTCGGTCGTGCTGGCAGCCCTTCCAGCACTACGGACACTATCGGAATCGCGAACTACGAATCCCGCCCTTTCACGCGCCTCCTGGAGGCGACCCCACCAATGCCACGGACGACGAAAGCCTCCGCTTCGGCCCCCTACGGGCCTGACGGTCTCTTGAAGAACGGCTCGGAAGAAGCCTCGTGCTACCGTCTGGTAGATCGAATCGCCGGGTAATGACCGAAGCCGCGCAAACTGAGTTACCCCATGCCGCGCCCAGTAGATACCCACCCTCCTGATCTGGGGAATCCGCAGAGAGAAGTGCCTCCTCGGAAGTGTCATTGCCCCATTTGCCAGAAGCGCATATCCAACTAACTGAGGCGTCTCCTCCTCAAACGAGGGATTCCGGTGGGCCTTAACATCCACAATCGTGTCACCTACGACTAGGAGCCTGTAGCATTACGCACCCGTCGCCCTGACGGCGGATCGACCGGCGGTACTATAGCCGGGTTCGTCTATGGGTGGGCATGCCCGCCGAGAAAGAGCCGGTCTTCCGCCGATACGATCCGAAGCAGACGCTGATCCTCCCGCCCGATCTCAACGAGTGGCTTCCTCCGAACC
>JAKBKR010000362.1 GCA_021832495.1 bacterium
GTACTCCTGAAGGAAGAGGGCACCCAGCGAGAGGACCTCACCGGGGCGGAGCGAGATGGGCAAGTAGGTGGAATTGTAGTAGGGGAAGGAGACGACGACGACGTACTGTGCGGCGGGGACCGAGAGCGAGAAGGAGCCGTTCGGCGTGGTGTCGTACTGGAACGAGCAGGGTCCGGTCGGAACTCCGATCGGCGAACACAAGCTCACCGAAGCGTTCGGGATGGAAAGGCCGATGGGAAGACCGATCACGCTTCCGGTCACGAGGCCATACTCCTGCATCTCATACGTAGGCGCCATGAAGTACTGGTCGGAGTGGACCGTGACGTCCTCAGTGTAGTTGCCGACATAATTGACCGCGGCCACAGTGATCCCGACAAGGCCGGGAGGGGTGGCGGCCCAGTAGATTCCCGAGAGGTTGGTCGTGACAGTGACGCACTCCGGCGAGAACGTTGAGTTCGCCGGGCAGATCGTAACCATTGCGCCCGCGACCGGTAGGCCCGAGGGCTCACCGATGACGCGACCGGCCAAGACCCCGTCGCCCGTGAGGTTGATGGTGGGAAAGACGGTCATCTCCCCCGGCAGGACGCCGAAGGGGGCGGTCGTGTTGGTGAGATACCCCTCGGCCGACACCTGGAGGTAGTCGGCCGGGCCGACCGGGGCATCGATCATGAACTCCCCCAGCCCGTTGGAAGGGGGGGCGGTGGTCGTGCCGTAGGCCGGGTCGGAGCTCTGGACCGTGATGCTCGCCTTGGCAATCGCCCCATCGTGGACTGGGTCAACGATTGTTCCGATATAATCCCCGGGGGTCGAATAGTTGAGCTCCGAACTCCGGACCCACCCCCATGGGAGCAGTCGGATAGCCCCCGAGCCACTGGTCGAATTGAGGTAGGTCGTCTGACCGGTCTTGACCGCGGCCACGACTGTGGTGTTGTTGTAGTCCCCGCTACCGCCTAGGGAGAACCGGACGGAAAGTCCCACGGGAGCCGAGATGTTGACGTACCCTCCGCCGTTGGCCGACCCCGAGGTGGAAACCACAAGTCCGGAGACGGTGGTGAAGGAGGCGGCCATGCCTACCCCTTGGGCCGGCAGGCCCGTGATCGAATTGACAATTGTGGCCACGGCCCACCCAAACCCGGTCAGGTTGGCCGACGGGAAGGTGTACGTCAGGTTCGGCGTCCCGAGGGAGACCGCTTGACGATTGTGGACCGTGACGGGGAAGTACATTTGGGGGTTCCCGACGGTCAGTGAGAGGGTGTTCGGCCCGCCGGCCGCCAAAAAGAGCGCAATCTGACCCGCTCCATTGGTGACCCCTGAGGCCTGCCCATTCCGTCCATGTCCCGCCCGAGAACTGATCGAGGCCGAGGTCCAGATCGCGGGCTGGGTGAACCGACCAGTCGAGGCATTGTACGAAGCGTTGTCGTAGGCGGTGACCATGTAGGCCACGAAATAATCCAACGGGACTGGGACCGTAAGGTTCGTTTGGGGCGCGGTGGCATTGAAGATGGTGGAGTTCCGTACAAAGCCACCCGGTCCGCTGGTAAATCCACCCGCGAACGTTGGAGCCACGGTCAGGGTCAGGTAGGTGGAGTAGATTGTCTGGACCATGAAGAATCCCCCCGAATCGACAGGCATCGCGTTGCTACAGAAGGTTAGTCCAGTCGTACAAACCTGAGCCTCGGAGGGGGGCCCCATGAGGATCGAGATATTCGCATCGGTGCCCGGATTGAACACTTGGATGGTGTTCCAAGGGTTGATGTAGGTCCGGCCGGCCACCCACGGCAAGGGTGTGAGGGGAATCGTTCCAAGGTTGAGAGAGGTTCCCGAGTTGGCGTCGAGGAGGATCGTGGTCGGGTAGTAGCCCGACGGAGAGATCGTGAGGTTGTAGGTGCCGCTGGCGACGCTCCCGTTGAAGTAGCCGCCCGAGTTGGTCCCGGGGGTAAAGAGGACGCAGGTGAGGTTCCCCGCGGTGCACGCCTGGATGGCGGCCGTGACGATACCGGCGCCCGTCGTACGATCCACGATGCGGCCCGTAACCCACGACCCGGTCGCCTGGGTGGAGGGAACGAGGGGGCGGGGAGCGGCCGATGGCGCGGGCCGGCCTGCGATCGGAGCTCCCCCAGAGGAGTTGCCGGACGATCCGATCTGTGGGAGAACGAGGGTGGGGGCGACGATCGTGGTATTGGCGGTCGCATTGAGGAGAGTCCAGTCGCTGAGATACCCGCTCGACTGGGCGATGATAGTGTAGGTGGCTCCCGGCAGCCAGCCGCCGGGAAGGTAACCTTCGTAGCGCCCGTTCGACGTGGTGATCCCGGAGCCGAGCTGGCTGTTGCAGGCCCCACCATGGGACCATGCAGCCACGGTACAGTAGTCGATACTGACATCGATGAGACCGGTCCCGTTGGACGAAACCACCTGCCCCTGAACGAGCGCCAGGGGAGTCAGCGGGATGGTACCCACCGTGTTGTTGCCGGGGCTGAGATAGGCCCAGATGCTGTTGGGAGAAAAGCCGGAGGCTGAGGCGGTGATCACCACCCACCCCAGCGGGGCCGCCGTGACATTGAACCCACCGGTAGCGTTGGCGACGCCGTCGGCGCACTGGCTAATGGCTGCATGGGAGGAGGCGGGGCACACTTCCAAGGCGGAGAAGGCGATCGGGGCGGTTCCCCCCGCGATCGTCACACTCCCATTCAAGTTGGCTATGACGGTCAAATTGATCATACTGACATGGTCGATTGTCGCATTCCACAACGGCAACGGCTGATTGGTCGTGTTGAAA
>JAKBKR010000363.1 GCA_021832495.1 bacterium
CAAACACCCATGGCAAAGAGCACGGGAACGGCCAACGCCCCCACGTCCAACCAGGGGATCCCCGGGTCCGTGTTGACTGTGACAAGGAAGATAGCCGCGACCGAGCCGTTCAAAGCGACCGCGAGCGGGTCGGTGCCGTGACGGAGCCAGGATGCATGGAGGGTGCGGGTGAAATAGCTGCTAGCACTTTGTGCGAAGGACTCGATCGATTCTGCGGGACCGGGGGGACTGCTCGATCTGTTGAGTTGGTAGATTGTGACAGTGCCGTTGAAGGGCGCGTTGAGGATCGCCGTCAGGTTTAGGGTCGGATAGAACTGGAGACTTCCCGGGTTGTAGATGTCGGTTGGGGAGAGCGAGAACGTCCCCCAACTGTTGGTCACGCTCTCGCTGTTCTGTGTGGGGGGTAAGAGGATGAACGGGATGAGTGCCAAGCTGAGCACGACAAAGGCCGTCAGGAAGAAGATCCACAATCGGCCGCCTGCGGAAGTGCGGAGCCAACGCGTCCCGGTTTTCGGCAGGGTCATGAGGCGTTGCCAAGATCCTTGGCCCCTCTCTGGCGAAAGGCCAACGCCTCTGGCCAACCTGCTCGGGCTGGTGGGAGGGGATCTGACCCCACCTGCCGAGGGGTCTTGAGGCGAAGTGGGAATCGACAAATCTACCCCCTCATGTTCACCACATGGGGATCCGCCCGTCTGTTACTCTTTCTCCGGTTGAGGGATACGGTGACCCGACCCGGCAACGGCCCGGTCGAGCGTGAGAAAGTGGAGGGTTTGGCAGCCCTTTTCGGTTGGGTACGGGTACGATGTTGGCGGCCCGGTGGAAGGAGGGAACGTGAGAAGCATCCTTGTCTAACCCCAGGGCCGCTCGGGGCTGTGTCGGAACGGTCATGGGTATCGTTGCATTCAATTGGACCAGTGAGACCTTGGAAAGACACCGTGTCCCAGACCAGTTCTGTGTGTAACCGCGGAACTCGACCTGAGCGAGGAAATTGCTTAGGTTGAACTGGACCGGTATCGTGGTCCACTGCCCTTGGATGAGAAGGCTGCTGCGCACGGGAACGATCTTCACGATATCGAGCCCCGAATCTCCCGCAACATCGAGCGTCATGAAATTCGGAGAACGATTGTCATTAGTGTACAGTGAGAAGTTCGCCATGTACGAGCCGGGTGCGAGTGAAAGGTACGGTCCGAACCATAATGTGGTGCCGGCATAGGAATTCCCGACGGGGCTACTGAAGTTGTTCGTGCAATACACCCCCTGCTCGGCGGTCATGTTCGGGCCCATAACGAACGACGTCGCGGGAATGGTCCGGTCGAAGGGAGCAAAACGCAGCGGAGGCCCATGGAATCCTCGGGTCACCAATACGATACCGGCCAGGTCTGCCTCGACCCCATAGAATCCAGATCCGAGGAGGTCGTGAAGAAGGGTCGCCATACCCGGAAATCCCGGTTCCATCGGGTTCACGAAGTACGCGGGATGCGTGAGGTCAGCAACGGCATAGTCGATGTGCACCACGCAGTCCGGGCTTTGAGAGCAAGGGAAAGTGTTGTTGACCAGGTCCGTGCGGGTGATCTCGGGACCGATGAAACCGGGGAGGATGGGTGGGTCCCCCCAACGACCTGGCAGTGCCTGCGGCAGATTGTACTGCAACAGGACATTTGGGTTGCTCGCCGGGATCATCGACAGAACTTCGGAGACGTCGTTGAAGAGGGATAGGTTCACCGAGGTTGCGTTGGCGAGGTCGAAGGAGGCGGTCGTGTATCGATTCCAGGGACCGTAGGGCTCAAAGACCATGGCGGAAGAACTGAGCAGGACGACCAGTGCCACGGGTATGATGTAGTCCGGGCGCAACGTCGAGTGCAATCCCCGACTTCGCACCTTCCCTTTATCCCACCGACCCGAGTCCTGTGAGATCCTCCTTGCAAGCAGGATCCACCGTAAACCCTCCATTGTGCCCATCCAAAGGAACGGCACGATCAGAGTGACATACTGATGGGAGAGCAGGGCGGGATACTCGAATGGAGGGAAGTTCACGTTGAACAAGAGGTACAAGAAGGGGGTCGAGAGGACCACCCCCCGCACCGAAAAAACTGGAAGGAAGAGCAACGGTGAGAGCAACAGAAAGAGGGTGAGGACCTTCGTATCCAGATTGACCGATAACCCTCGTGAGGCATCATGGAGGTAGCCTCCGGTCGCCTGATCGACCCCAGAACCACCAAAACTCATGGCGATGCCAAGGAACATCAATGCCACCCCTCCCAGCATGAGAGCCAGCCGCCCACGAGGGTCGTGGAACCAGGCTCGGATCGCAACTCCGTCGTAGACCAATTCCAAGGGGATGATCAGTGCGAAGAGCAAGGGATAGATCATGTAGAGGTAGGCCACGGTTCCTGACAGGAGCAAGAAAATCACCGCCCATCGCCAATGCTTCGTTACATAGCAATAGTACCCCGTGAGGAAGAGAAGCGGGAAGAAGGCTTCGAAGTGGAAGTCGAACCAATTGACCCCCGCCAACGGAAAGTATAGGAGATATCCGATGGCGAGGAGAAAGGCGATCCAGCTACGTCCGAGAAGACGCCGAGCGGCTCCATAAAGTGGGAAAACCGGTGCGGCAAGGACCGCGGATTGCACGACCAGCAAAAGCGGGTAGCTCCGAAACAGGATGAGGGGGGAGGCCACGAAGACCCATCCGGCAAAGGTGACCTGGAAGAGGACCTGGCCGGGGGACCATGGTAAATTGAAGACGGCCCAAAGGGTCTCCGCATTC
>JAKBKR010000364.1 GCA_021832495.1 bacterium
GATCTCAAAGATGTTGTCCGCAGAAGCCTCGGCAACATAACCGTCGATGTCGAGGATGATGGCTTCGTCCGCCCCCTTGAGATTCGCCTCGCTCTTTGCCAAAATGTTGTTGAGGTAATTCAAGGATTTGATGTTCGGGTTGAGAGACGATGGGGGGGTCCTGCGTACGCTTGCGACGATAGCTTTGAGACCGAGCTCGTGCTTGTTACCGTAAAGATTGATGGTGGAGCAGATGATCACGACCGAAGATCTCTTTGATTTTCTGGGGTCGAGACCCAAGTCACCAGCCCCGCGAGTGACCAAAGGTCGGAGATATCCATCCTTGAGGCCGCTCTTGGATGTCGTTCGAAGCACGGCTGTGGCGAACTCCTCCTTCGTCATGGGGATAGGAAGACCGATTTTTTCGGCGGACGCGAACAATCGGTCGACATGTTCCCCGAGCTTGAATATCCGTCCATTGTAAAAGCGGATCCCCTCGAACACACCATCCCCGTAGAGCAGGCCGTGGTCGAAGACCGAGATCTTGGCCTCGTTCGGCTTGACGAATTCGCCATCGACGTACACGAGTCCTTCGGGCACGATTTTCCTCCGGCCGACCCCAAACACCGGAGGATTATAACCTTGCCAAGGGACATCACAGTCCACCGGGAAAATCCAGCGATTACTGCTGAAGGTCAGACAAGGCAAGGCTCAGCCTCACGTAGCACTCCGGTGAGAGGTCTTCGGGTCGGAGCGAACCCCACTCCGAGGGAAGAGCCGCGGCTTCGAGAACGGAAGAGGTGGCGGTCCCCGGAACGCCGAATTCGTGAAGCACGAACGGAAGTGTGTGGTGAAGCTGCTTTCTCCGCCAGGAGAACGTGCGTCGCACGAGCTGCATCAACAGCTCTCGGTCCCGGGGCGCCGGCATGAGCGGGGCCGCACGATACACTACAAGGGCCCCATCCACCCGAGGGAGAGGGAAGAAGGCGGTCCGAGGGACGATGCCGGCGGTCACGAACTCCCCATACAGGCGGGCCTGGATTGTCAGGGGGCCATAATCCCGGTTCCCATGCACAGCGGAGAGTCGCTCGGCCACCTCCCGTTGCACAAGGAACACCCCGTGGGGTATGCCCATCTCGAGAAGGCGCAGCAATAGAGGCGTGGCGATAGAGAAGGGAAGGTTACCCACGTACGCGTCCGCCGGCGGAATGGGAGATTCCAGCGCGTCGACCCGGAGCACCGTGGCCCGGCTCCTGAAATTGGCTTCGAGCACGCTTGCAAGACGTTCATCGACCTCTAAAATGGTAAGAGGGCGGAACCCACGTTCCAACAGTGCAGTGGACAGCATCCCGAGTCCGCCTCCGATCTCCACCACGGCACTCCCCGGGGGCAAGTCCACGAGGGCAACCTCATCCCTGGCCACCGTGGTATCTATGAGGAAGTTTTGTCCCTTATGGCGAGATGGAGTGAAGTCCATGGCCTGCAACGCCGCCTTGACCGAGGCGGAGAGGTCGGTGGACCGATGAGGATGGGTACGTCTATCGAGGGACGAAGACCCGGTATTTCTCTTCTTCACCCGAAATTTCCAACTCGATCCGTGCTGCGATCAGCTTCTGGGGATGTCGGATGCTCACACGGTTTTCCAGATCCTCGAAACTCGAGAAGGGTGCCTTGACCCGTTCCCGGACGATGGCATCCATCGACTTCTTACCGACCCCGGGGAGCAACTCCAGCATGTGAAATCGGCGAGTGATCGCCTGGGCCTCATTGAAGAACCGGAGGAACTTCGCCGGGTTCGAAGAAACGATGGCTTCAATGGCCGGGATGAGTTCCGACCTCGCCGCCGTGGTGATGTCGGTAAACGCCAAGCGGCGCTTCACATGGTCCACCGCCTCTGAAGGCGCTTCGTTAGGAGGTAGGGTCAATCGGTCGCCCGGGTTCACCTTGGCCCCCGGCTTAAGAAGGATTTCGAGAATCTTGAACTCTTCTTCACCAAGCCCGATCGCTATGGGCTCCCGGCTGAAATTCCTATCCGCCGGCCAACCCGAGGGGAGAAAGTCGAGCACGAAGGCGCGTTTTTCCATCTGCTAACCTCCGGTTCCACACCATCACCGATGTTTTGCAATCGTGTCCAGCACCGTTCGTACTTGGGTCTCATCCAGAGGAAGGCTATCCTTTGGAAAAAGCAACCAGACCTCTTCCGTGGTCTCCGGTAGAATATCGAGAATCTTGGCCGTCAGATTGTCATTCAGGAAGGGGAAAGCCCGGAGCGCCTCTAAGAGAGACTGGGAGGCCGTGGGCTCGATCTTCTGCGCTCCCTCGGCATGCTGCAGCGCGGACACCCCCTCGCGTTGAAGCGTACGCTCCTTGGAGACCTCGGTGAGCATCTCCTTGACCTTGAAGAGCGGGACGGGGTCGGTCATTCTTCTCCTTGGGTCGGAACGAGATGGACGGGATCGGATAACACCAACTTCCGCTTGCCACCATCATAGAACTCGATCTCATAGGCTCGGCCCCGACGCCCGATCACGACACCCACTTTCCCTTGGTACCGCGGATGTGGCATTCCTTTCTGATGCGAAGCTTCGAGACGAAGGATGACCTTGCTTCCTTCGGCAAATTCTCGGATGAAGTGGCTCGGTGGAGGGGATCCCTTTTCCCGGACCTTCTTCGTCAGGATGCCGCGCGTTCGGCTATTGAACCCCTTCGAACTCTTTACCATGACTCTTCCTCCTCATCGTGAATGTCGAGCACGTCGAGAGAGACGA
>JAKBKR010000365.1 GCA_021832495.1 bacterium
GGAACGGAGATCCACGTGTCGTTCGACGGGAATCCGAGGGCGCTTACCGTGATCGTATCGGGGCCGGGCGGGGCGGGAACGCAGAAAGTGTAGGGGTAGTTGGTGCCCGACCCGCAGTTATCCGCGGACCGACCCTTGATGTATGGGTAGGTCGCCACGGTCGACGACTCGCGGGAGGCAACAGTCACGAAGAAGCCACTCGGCACGCTCGCATTTCCCCCGGTGACGCCCACCGTGCCGAGAACATAGTCGCCAACAATCAGGTTGACGGTACCCACATTGGTGGCCTCGTCGGGAGTGGCGTTGGCCCAAGTTTCGTTCCCGTAAACCGGGGCGTCTCCCGGACACGCGTTGTGCGGACACGCGTTTCCCGGGATGGGCCATGTCGGGGTGCCGGAGCCGCAGACCCCGGTGGTGTCGGGTACGACCTTGATGTCGTTCCTCAGCGGGAATGCCGGGACTGTGACAGTGGCGCCCGCGCCCAGGCAGCCGTTGGTCAAGGTCGTGGTGACGCTCGTGTTGTAGACTACTTGGTAGGGATATAGTGCCATGTTGAGTACCGGGATTCCGATCTGCATCCCGTCCATTGAGCTAACGGTGACGTACCAAAGGCCGGTAGGGTAGCCAGTCGGGGTGTTGAGACCGACCGTGATGGTAATCCCGGCCTCCGGGATAAGGTAGATCCGGCAGTTGTTGGGAACGCAATAGGTCGATCCCGGCGCGGCCGAGGCGAAGCCGATGTCGGTCTGGTTCAGGAGGTAACCGGGGGCCTCGGCGAGGACATAGTCGTTGCCGGGGGGACCCGTGGCCAGAACGGTGTTGCCCGAGGTGGTAGGAGGGCCCTGATTGCCGCACGTCTGGGAGAGCAACGAACAGACGGTGAGGGAGAGCGGGGCGATGGAACCTCCGTCGATCGCCGCCCCGGTGATCGCGTCGTAGAACTGGGCCCGGACAACCACCAACGGTTCCATATAGACGACCCCGATACTCACCGTCTGGCCGCTCGCCGCATAGACATCGGTAAAGTTGGCCGCGTAGTTGGATCCGGGGTAGAAAGTGACCATGCTGGCCGAACTCGGAGGCACCGGGACCGTGAAGGACCCATTGCTTGCGGTGATGACCTCAGGCGTAGCGACCAGCACCGAGTCCCGGGTGGAGCCAGTCACGCTGACGCCAGCGAGCGGGGTATGGGCCGCATCATCGGCTTCCACAGTGCCGGTGATGATCCCGTCCGGAAGAAGGTTGGTGGTTCCCGCCCAGACCGTCTCGTTGTTGACGCAGGTTTGATAGGTGAGATTTTGGGCGTACCAGGCCGCAGTGAAGAGGATGTAGTCCACTCCGACCGGACAGACGACAGAAAAGAACCCCGTGGCGTTGGATGTCGCAGGAGAACAGACGTTCGCCGGGCAGGGGCCCGTTCCCCCTCCGCCATTCGAATAGGCTTCGATTGAGACTCCCGAGATTCCCGCCCCGCCCGCACCCGAGCTGTTCACATACCCCTGAAAGGTCCCGGTGAGGTACTTGATGGTGTTCGAGGAACTGGAAAGGCTCGACGACTGCGTCGGGGACGCTGTCCCTCCCGGGGCTACACCAAGGTTTCCAGAATGCGGAGAAGAACCCGAGAACTCCGACTGATTCGGTTGCTGAGGAATGCGCGAGAGGGAGGAACGAACCTGATTGATGAGGGCCGGGGACATGGGCGTTACGTCCGTAGCTTTCGGGCTTGATCCGGCCAACTTGGGCGGGGCGGCAGCCGTGGACACCGATACGGGCGGCGTCGATCCCGCGACACCCTTCACCCCGGAGGTCGATGCGGCCGGGCTGGGGGCCCTGAACGGTCCGCTGGCCGGAACCTGGCCGCCGGCGGGCGAGAGTCCCCAGAGAATCATCACCAGCACCACCGCCCAGAGGAGCCAAGACCCGGCCCGGGGTGCCGCCCCGCGCAGGGAGAACCGGCCCCTCATCAGACCCACCCCTTCAGCGCTTGGGAGAGCAGGGAGGAGCGCTCCCGTCGGGTAAGTTGGGTGTGGGCCTTGGCAAGGTGAATCTCCAAGCTCTTCCGAGTGGCGTAGGGAACGAGACAGGATGGACAAGGAATCTGAGGCAGGCTCCCCATGTAAGCGAGGCACATACAATTGACGACATGGCATGGCATGGGTGCTACGAAAGAAATCTTGCCCAGAGGGAGACGTCTCCGCTCGCAACCGACCGAAACGTAATGACTCAACCGGACGTGCCCGCAGACAAGGCAGGAACGACTCCGACTCAGCCCGTCTTCCATGGGTCGGACGCCGGGTCTGACCGGCTCCCACGGAATGAAGCTCGCTGTTCCTGACACTGAGCTTTCTCAGACCCCAGAGACAAATATACGCACTGTTCCCCAGGGAACAAAGTATGACAACACAGCTCACATAGGAACATCGTAGCGATCAACTTCGAGGCGGCTGAAGCATGTGCCACGAGTTGACCACCCCGGCGCGCGCCGGGGGCCTCCCAAGTACGACCACCCGCGGGAAGAACTGAACTGGGCTCCTCCCCGGGACTTTGCCGGCTGAAGCCTTGAACTCCCACCTCAGGCACGTACCCGCTGCCCCGACCGGCGACTGTCTGCCCTGCGAGCTCGGTTGGCCGGTCGAGCAGCTAGTTCTACTGTGTCATAAACTACTTATCCCATCCGTCCCTTCCGTCGGGCCATGGATGCCCTATCCGGGCCCGAGTCGGACCGCTTTGACGGCTACCTTGAGCA
>JAKBKR010000366.1 GCA_021832495.1 bacterium
TCTACCCATCCCCACCTGCGAGGGGACTTGCGGCTATGACTTATGACTACGCCGATAAGGTCATTTTGCTTTATGGAGGTGAGAGTTCGACATCATCATACCTTTCAGATACTTGGGAATTTTCAGCAGGAAAGTGGAAGCAGATTTTTGCAAATTCTAGCCCTGGAAATAGGGCGTCTATGTCAATGGCATACGATGCTCAGGCCGGATTCGTTCTGTTGTTCGGTGGCTATGGGAACTTGGGTTTCCTTTCTGACACCTGGAGCTTTCGTGCAGGTGTTTGGACTCAACTTTTTCCCACAAGCGCCCCAGGGGCTCGATCTGCCTATGGCATGACATCTGATTTTCGTACCGGGGGTGTTCTCCTTTTCGGTGGAAGGTACTCCGGAGGATATTTCGGAGACACTTGGGAATTCGAAAATGGCTCATGGAGTCAGATAATCGTCGCCCAGGGACCAGCACCCAGGGCTTATTTTCAAATGGCTTATGACGAAGCCGCAGGTTATCCAATACTATTCGGAGGTTGTAATCCTTGTCCAATGCCCACGACTTCACTTAACGATACGTGGATATTCTTAGGTGGAAATTGGTACAATGTTACGCCCGCTTTGTCTCCATTAGCAAGAAGTGGCGTTTCCATGGCTTATGACCAAGCATCGGACTATACAATTGTGTTTGGAGGGGGACCGGATCCGGTAGTCGACTACGATGACTATTGGGTCAATTACGGATTTCCTTCCTTTTCTATCAATGCGACTCCTAAGACAGTAGACTTGGGTCAAAGATTCACTGCCAATGTTACTAATATTGTGGGTGGGGTTGCCCCATATACTTTTGCTTGGCATGAATCTTCACCTAGTCTTGGATGCAGCTTTGTTAACGCATCGGGAATCAGTTGCATACCAAATGCCTCGTCTTCCTCATACTCCATTTGGGTGAACGTAACTGATTCAGAGGGTGCGGAGGGTTCTGTGAGCCCAATCCATATAGCAGTGAATCCGCCCATTTTTGGTGGCCGACCCATTCCGGCGCTTTCCGTCATTGATTCTGGGCAACACATTGCTCTGAAGTCTAACATCTCCGGAGGAACACCGCCGTACTCCATTCTTTGGAAGTCGGGAAGTTCGTCATCGTGCTCTTCCGACGCTTTTTTGAGTGGCGGTACTGGTCCCGTCCTGAATGTGTCACCTGTCTCTTCGACATATTATTGTTACGTTGTTTCGGACAATTCGAGTGGCCAACCAAAGGATACCAATGCCTCAGCTACGTCTTTTATAACCGCGAACTCAGAGCTTGTTGCAGGTTCAGTGACACCTGCTTCGCCAACGATATTACCTTCAGGGAGCGTTTCTTTGATCGCCCATCCTAGCGGAGGCACCTCGCCTTACTTCCTACAATGGTACCAAGGTTCATCCTCTTCTTGTTCCTCAGATAGCGCTGTCTTTGGTGCAACGACACTCACGATTACTGTAAGCCCTTCCTCGACAACAAACTACTGTTACAGCGTTGGGGATGCATCCCAAGGGTTGCCAACGAGTCTTGCATTCTCAGCCACAGATCTCGTGACGGTGACCTCTAACCCCACTCCTCCGAGTATCACCTCGTTCACTATTTCACCATCCACGGTGATGGTTGGCACCAAGGTGAATGTCTCTGTGCTGGAATCTGGTGGACTCTATCCATTGTCCTTCTCGTACGCCGGGCTCCCTCCCGGGTGCGCGTCAGTGAATTCAAGCTCGTTTACATGCACTCCTACTCTCGCCGGAACTTACAACGTGACAGCAACCGTGAAAGATGCGCAAGGACGATCGGTGAGCAGTACCGTTACCGAAGTTGTGAAAGGTGCCGCTTCCACGGTAGCGGTGAGCCTGACCACCTCGGCATCTATTGTTTTAGTGGGTGGAAGTTTTGCCCTCACCGCTCACCCAACAGGGGGTGTGACTCCCTATTACTTCCTATGGTCCGTTAACGGGACAAATGTGACCACCGGCCCGGACGCACCCATGTGGGCGATCCATGCCAACGCTGCAGGGAATTACACCTACGAGGTATGGGTTGAGGACTCCCAAGGCAACATCTCGCACTCCAACACGGTGCTCGTTCAGGTAGAGTCGACAAGTAGTCCGCCGACAGGCGCTCACCACAATCAATCGAGCGTGCTGCCGGGGCCAGTGATCTTTGGGATTCCCATCCTTATCCCCATAATCATCATCGCTGTGGTCGTAGGAGCCGCCCTCTTCCTATTGACCCGTAGGCGGAAGGATACCACCCCGCCGCCTCCCGCCCCCGTAGCCACCGGCAAGAGTTGGGCCGAGGAGTCGTCCAGTTCGGGAATCGCTGGACCTGCGATCCCTCCCCCACCACGGGTGGAACCTCCCGATTCTTCCTTCCCTGTAAAGAAATCCGGCAAGTAGCTTGTACGGACGGGGGAATCCACCGATGAATGGGGTGGAATGGCCATGGGCCAGTCCGCATGTACTCCCCCAAACCGTCTCTCTAGCGCTTTCCGAAGATTGATTAACCGCAATGGACTGCCGACCGAAGAATGATTCCTACAGGATCGATGCCCACCTGCGAAACCGTCCCGCATCATGAATCCCAATCCTCTCTCTGTTCGTGTCTCGCTCAATGACCGTGGATGAGAGCGCGATCCGAGGAGCGCTGGATAAGTTTTGGAACGAATCCGACCTGACCTCCGAATCCCAGATGACCACGGCGCGCCGGAATTATCTCGAGTT
>JAKBKR010000367.1 GCA_021832495.1 bacterium
CCCCTGCACCCACGCTACAACTGCAACCTCCCGCATCGTCATCGAGAGAATACCCGGGCGAAGTCCCCGAGGTGCCGCTCAGGAGCAGCAGCCCTGGGTAGGGTCCGGATATCCCGGTGACGTCACTTTCGAACACGAAGGGCGGTGCGTACCCCGTACTCCAGATGAGCCCCCCCTCGATGCCGCAGCAGATGCTGAGGCCATTGTTCTGTTGGATCGTGGCACCCGAAATGAGTTTGTACCCGGCCGAAATGGCAGTTCCGGCAAAATTGTCGTAGAACGAGAAGACCAGGCTCCCATCGTCGTACGCCGCGTAGGTGGGAGAGAGCTGGGGTGCCTCCCCGAGCGGCCCGGTCGATGAAAGGAGGCTGCATCCGGTGTTGAAGATCACCATCCCTATCGAGATCGCACTCGAGGCCGGGATGGCGTTCAACCGGAGCCAGACAAGGGTCGCAGTGCTCGTGTTGGTGGCCCCGGACTCGATCCATGCGGGGATGGCCGTGCCGGAGGGGTAGAGGAACTCGACGTTTGACCAGGCGGAATTGATGTACGCCCCATACGAGCGCGAATCGATCGTCAGCATCTCTTGGAACGGGGAGGAGGTCGGGGACGATTGTGAGTTCGAGATCGTGATCGGTACCTCTTTGATGGGCGTGCACCCACCGCTTGCGAACGCGGGGAATGAGACGGGGAGGGGTTCGCCGGGGGTTGGGGCTAACCCGGAGTCCGGCTTCTGCAGGTTTTGTGGGAGGGTGTACGCCGTGTGGGAAGACGTCAAAACACCGGCGGACAGGGCGGGGTATAATCCCATCCCAGCCGGGAGAAGCAGGAGGAAGCCAACGCAGAACCCGAAGACCAGTGCCGGTGTCCGCAAAGGCGCCTCCATCACCATTCTATATACGGTGGGGGGCCGGAAAAAGGTTGTGGGCATCCCCTTTTCCAACCCCCGATTCTACGGGGCCCGGTTCAACCGCGTCCGAGCATCTCCCGAACGGCGGTCATTTTGAGCGTCTCCGAAGATCCGTGGGCCAATCCTCCCGAACGCACATCCCGCCACCGCCTTTCGTGGGGGAGCTTCGAAGAGTATCCGGCTCCACCGGAGAACTGGATGGCATGATCGAGGATCCGGAGGGCCACGGTGTTTGCGAGCCACTTCGCCATGGAGGCTTTACCCGCCGTCGCCTTTCTTCGTTCTAGGTCATCGAGCACCGCACCCACGTAGAGCCGGGTCGCGTCAAGGTAGGTACGGTCCTCGACCAGTGCAAAGCCGACCGCTTCCAAGTCCGCCAGCCGCTTACCAAAAACCTTGCGGTTCTGTACATGCTCACTGACCTCTTGGAGAGAGGCCCCGGCGAGGGCCAGATAGATCACACCCAGCATGACCCGCTCTTCCGTGAGTTCCTCGACGAGGTACTGGAGTCCTTTCCCTTCCTCCCCTATCTGAGCGCTCAACGGGAGGCTGACCCCATCATAATGGACCGTACCCCGCCGCATCCACCGTTCGCCCATATCCGCGTGGGTCTCGATAGAGATCCCACGGGCGTCTTGGGGCACGAGGAATGCGGTCAATCCCTCGCGGGGGTCCCCTCCCTTGGTCCTGGCATAGACGATGGCCGCCCCGGCATCCTGCACGAAAGCCGCCTCGCTCTTCGTGCCCCGGAGGAGGAATCGTTCGCCCGTCCCGTCGGTCACGCGTTCGGCTGTCGTCACAAGAGCCCGCACGTCGGAACCGGCCCCCGGTTCGGTCACGTGGTTCCCCACGAGGGCCTCGCCCCGAAGCATGGGTCGATACCACCGGTCCACGAGCTCCGGCGAACCGCGACGGAGGACGGCGCAGAACTCCGGCTGAAGGACGAGCTTCGCAAAGACGCTTCCCCCGCCAGCCGCCAGTTCTTCAAGGAGAGCCGCTTCCAACCGGAACCCCCACCCCTTCCCACCGAACTCGACGGGTACTCTCGGGCCGAGCCAACCTTTCCCCCCGATCGCCCGGAACTCGTTCCAGGGAAAGGCGGGCGTAATGTCCAGTTCCCGGGCCCGGTCACGCAAGCCGTGGACTTGGGCAAACTGCCGGGCCGAGGCTCGAAGTGCCTCCGGGTCCACCGCGTTCATCGGCTTCCCTTCCTTCCCCGCAGTCGAACCGGGGGAAAGTCTCCGACAACCCCGAGTTCCCGAAGCCGTCGGACCTGGTCCTTGCTGTAACCGAGGAGCTTTTCAAGGACCTGTCGGTTGTCCTGGCCCAACCACGGCGCCCCCCGCCAGACCCTTCCCGGGGTCCGGGAAAGCTTCGGGGCGATCCCGGCCCCGCGGACGTCACCAGCGATCGGGTCCCTCCATGAAAGCAGCATGTTCCGGGCCTTGTAGTGCGGATTCTCCGCGATCTCCTTCATGGTCAGGATAGGCGCAAAGGCGATGTCGCGTCGCAACCCTTCGGCCTCGAGTTCTGCCATCGTGGAGCGCCGGGTGATCGCGGCGATCCGTTGATTGACGAGCTTCCGATGGGCGATGCGCCAAGAGACCGAGTTCCACTCTGGCGTGTCCGGTAGGCCCGCCCACTCCCGGAACACCCTCCAACTACGGGGGGTCGGTGCGGCCAGCACGATCCAACCGTCTCGGGCGGGAAAGATCTCGTACGGGTGCAATCGGGGATGGGCATTCCCGTGCCGTTCCCGGACCTGGCCGCGGCCAAAGAAGTCGACGGCCATGTTCTCCATCATGAGGAAGAACACTTCATACTGGG
>JAKBKR010000368.1 GCA_021832495.1 bacterium
GATGGGAGGCGTACAACCTCGCGACCGACGTTTTGACGCACGACGTGCACGTGGCGCCGGACCGGGAGCGCGCCTTCGAGCGGATGGCCGCCCGGGCCCTCCTCCTGTCGGAGGAAGAGGGGGTGATGGCGACCCCCTGAGCCAGGCGCGGGCCGGGGAGGGCAGGCCTCCCCGGCAAGACTGGCCGTTGTTCTGGGACCGTTTCGACCCCGAAGGGCACGTAAGGTGCCTCGCCGCCCTGCGAGCTTCGGCACACATATCGGCCCTTCGAGGTCTCTCCTTGCCGTCCCTGGCGGTCCGGTCGCGGGGTACGGGCCATGATGGCTCTCTCACCTCAGGCTCGTTCACTCATCAAGGCCCGAGCCCTCCCCTTGTTGAAGTGCAAGGGGGTAAGGGTCATACGTTGAACGGGGAAGCTGCCCTCCTCCGTCTGCCAAGCACAGGACACGACCGTTGTGCAGGGTCACCCCCGGTCGACGGGCTTACACCGGGGACCCAGTCAGTCTCTGTATGTTGGAATTACCTAGGCCGCAGGTGGGAGAGTACCCCCTTCGGAGAGATCAGGTCCTGTCTCAACCATCCCGGTTGGAGTCGGCTATGATGGCCCAATCGTTCGCATCCTCGACTTGAGCTACGCCGGAGCAGGTTGGACAGCAACGTTGTTGGTCAACAACCACCCGTTGTCCTGTCTTATCAACATGAGTTCGTCGCCGAGGTGTATTCCAACATCCTTCACTACCTTCTCCGGGAGTGTAACCCGGTTTCCGCTGATCACCCTGACTAGGGCGATAGCGGGCAGTTGGTTGGCAGCATTTCGCGTTCCCGTTCCACTTACAGGTGCCATGTATTTGGCTACGCACGTGTAGCCGTATAACTCCTTCGGATAGGAATCCAAATTTAGGGTAGTCAGAATTTAACGCATTCTATGTAGCCATGGGCTGTAGCTACGCTCGCTACAAGCGAGTTATAGGGTCACCCCAAATTCAAATGAATGATGACCGAAATCGAATGTCTCGAATGTGGACTTGATCTGGGAACTGGTAGCCCTGGAGCTCTTGTGCGCTGCGCCCGTTGCGCCGGATGGGTATCTGCGCGGGAGAAACGAGGAGACGCTGAGAGTGTAGCGGAGGGTCTTGCACTCGTCGGGTTAGGAGTAGCCGTTTCTGTGGGCATTGGCGCCCTGCTTGCGACCCTGTTCGGGGGGAAGCGTTGACGCCCTCCGTCTGCAGGCGTAGGAACCGTCGTCTTGTGAGGGACGCCGGCGGTTTGCTTGGAGGGCTGCTAGGTGGGCGCACTGCTGGCCCCTTGGGATCCTACGCGGGGTCGAGGATAGGGTCCAGGGCGACCGTAGGAATTTTCGACTCCTACTGTAGAGGCAGCCGCAGCCGGGCGGCTCGTAAGGCGTGGGCTACGAGGCGCCGACGGTACGGCAGGAGCGGTAGCCGACATTAGTCCGGGGCCAGTCCGGATTCTCGCGCGTGGGTTCGTCCTTCCGGGATGTCCCGCTCACCGTACCCCCTGGCCAGCGCGCTCAGCGAGCGTTTGAACGGGAGGCTCCCAATCGTTTCACCCCGAGCATCCCCCTTGGTTTGTATCTCGGTCGGTGTAAAGACCATCAGCGGGCGCATTTCGCGCCATGTAACCGAGCACCACTTCCCGGAACCCCTCGTGGGCGAGTTGCCATTCTGCTGCTCTCATGAGGGCTGATCCAACGCCCCTTCTCCGAAGTCGATTGACAGCATGAAGCTCATAGATCTCCGCGCTCCTTCGCGGCGGAGTACGTCCGGGCCAAGCGCAGATCCACGGATTGTTCGCTGGTCCCGCTATCACTAACCCCGCCCGTTCTTCTCAGAATTCTGCGATGTAGAGCAGCGATCGCTTGACCCAATATTTCCGAAACCCTTTCTCGATCCAATTGCTGATATCGCCGGGTTGCGGGGCGTGGTTGCGGTCGGGATCCACCCGCTGGATCTCGCGTTGGGTCTCGGTGAAGGGGTAGATGAGGAAGGCCCTGTCCCTTTCCTAGAAGGCCCGAATTCTTGCACCGCTCTTTCTCGCCCTCTCGCTCATTGCTACCAACCGGGGAAGCCCCTTTTGGAGATGAAAGAATCGCCGTTGACGGGCTCCCGACCCAACGAACGGCTCAATCGGAGCCCCTCAGGGCGATCTTTCGCTCCTCCAAGGCATCCCGGCACCCCCCTTTTCCGGGGTTCCTGTCACCGGAGGGTTGACACGCGGACACGTCTTCCCGGACGACGGTGGGTAGACTTGCAGAGCAGGATGGCAGAATGCGGAATTCCCCTGCCATCCTCGAAGTTGATTTCCGGATCCTTCGATCCCGGGCCCAGGGGAACGGGGGAGAGGTGGTACCGCTGAGCCATGGCGACGATGTCCGCCGGTTCGTACAGCCGGAAGAGGCGGTGGACGACGAGCTTCCGGTCGAACATTCTCCGAACCCCCTTTCCCTTCTTGAAGACCAGCAGGAACACTCCCTCCGGTTTGAGGACCCGGGCCGCCTGAGAAAGGAAAACCTTGTTCAAGGCGGGCTGGGTCAGGTGCTGCACGACCGCCACACACAAGACCCCGTGAAACGAAGAGGCCGGGAAGGGCCAAGGCTCCGTCAGGTCGGCAACGCGGTACGTCACGCCCTCTGTGGTGACCCGCCGGGCGCTTTCGACGTTCTCCGGAACGAGATCGACTCCCACAGGGTGGCACCCTCTCCGGGC
>JAKBKR010000369.1 GCA_021832495.1 bacterium
CGCTGGTGGCCTGTCCCGCGAAGATAAAGTAAAGAAGGAGCACATCGAGGGGGCCCCAAGTGAGCCCTAGCCATACCATGGATAGCTTCAGAACAGAGGATGCTGGAGCGAAGTAGTTCCAGACGGTCAACACGAACATACCTAGGGCGAAGACGCTGACCAGGACAATGCGGTCCGCCCTCCCCAGCAAACCCCCGTACAATCGCTTTCCCGTCACAGCCTGTGCCTGTGTGCCCAGATAGCTCGAGAGGAGCAAACTTACTAGGGCGAAGAGCCCCAAGTAGGGATTGGCCCACCCGCTGAACGCAATACCGACCAGGATCGCAGTGTCTGCGTAGCGGTCGAGGACATGGTCCAAGTAGTCGCCTCGATTGCTGGTGAGCCCTTGTTTTCGGGCCACATGCCCATCCAAGGCATCGAACACCCCACCGGCAAAGACACAGGAGGCTGCTTCGAAGAAGAAAATCGGGACCAACACGCTATGCTGCGGAACGATCCGGAGCCCAAAGAAGAACAGAGCGGCCACGCATGACAACCCGAAAGAGAGCCAGCTCAGTGTATTCGGGTTCCAAGTGTCAAACGGGGAGGAGATGAGGTCCATCCGGGCCGAGGCCCAATCCCGGTGCTTCTCTAGCACTTCAGGCACCCCCTGGTTGAAACACTCCCAAGTTCCCCCGTAGCCAATCTATGGAACCATGGGAGGGTGCTTCCCACCCTTCAAGAACCTTGAGGACCCATCGGGCAATGGTGGCCGGGTCCTCGACCGAGGCGTCATGTTCATAGATTGGGAGCCCCGATCCTAGGGCCTCCATGAGGATCAGGTCTGTAAGCTCAGACTCTACGTTTTGCTGGATTGCCTTTGGGGAGTCCCCCCTTTCTCGCAACCGTCGTTCCAGGCGAGGCGGATCGCACCGCAACAGCAGGATCCGGTCGACGGGGAGGAGGTGAGCCAAATGCCCTACTATGACCATGGGGTGCGTAGGGTTCTCGGAGCGCAGTCGACTGGCCATGCATTCCATATCCACTTCTGTCACAGCCGGTTGGTCAGGAAGGAGATGGCCGCACCCAAAACGTAGGGCAAGGTCAGAAACTTCGATGACTTCGCCCCCAACCCTTCCCCAATCCGGAAGCTGGGCTAGCCACTTAGCGGCCGTGGTTTTCCCCGTACCGGGGGTCCCGGTCAGGGCAACCTTTGTGAACGCTCCGCCCGCTCCCACGGCCTCCTCACCGCCGGCATGTGGGCAACGTTTTTATAGTATACCTTCTATCCCACGTACAACTTTTGCTGCAAGGCAATTGGTGAGTGGGAACATGGATAACGCGAAGTCGATTGAGTCGGACGTACAGCCAAACAATTTCCGCAGCCTCGCCGTTGGACTGGGCATCTTCGTCACTGTCCTGATGGTCCTCAGCGGTTTCTCAAGCGTACTGCTCGTTGGTGGAGTGTCGATTGCCGCCCGTTCCACTACGGGATCTGCAATCAATGGCGCTTCCCAACTTGCTACTTCTACCACGCACGCACCCTCGATTTCCCCTACCTCGCCTTCGATTAGTAGTATGGCTCAGCGGTCAGAAATTGCCTCCAAATATCAACAGGCGGCTAAGTCCGCCGGTGTCCCAAACAAGGACTTTTTCCCTCCTAACGTCATGGGTCCCGGTGCCGTCCAGCACGGCAATGTCGTGACTCCATTATACAACATAGCTCCCGCCCCGATGGGGATTGGTGACTTCGGAATCGTCAATACGTCGGGAACTCCCGTTGGAACCGTCCTTAACACCTCGAGCATCCAGGGAGACATGACCCTGAACAGCTTGAATACCCTCGACCTCATGAACGACGGAACCGACCAAGTGACATTCCAGCTTAACACCGTGGTGGTCAACGCGACCATCCAAAATTCTTCAACTGGCCAGTTCTGGATACAAAACGTGCCTTTCTACACCACCACCACACACATCCTATACATGGAGGACAACGTTTGGAATTTCTCCAGTTTAGGGGCCGGGCTTCCTCCGACGACGCTGACCGGAACCAGTCCGATCGACCCCCACGGCTCTGGCGGCCAGTTCTATTACACCTCCGTGGAGGTAGGAGTGGTCCCCATGCCCTTCTCAATCCAACTCTATAACAACGTGACCGTGGCCTCCCCCGCGGTATCTCCCTACAAGAACTACTCGACCGAAGTGACCTTTGGATTCAACGTCATCAAGGGCGGTGTGTCCTTCAAGCACGGGACGTTTGACACAGTCTTCTTCAACTCGACCATGACGAAGGCCCCAACCGTCGCCCCCAAGTACCAAATCAATGGCCAGCAATGCAGCGCGTACCACAATACCACCTCGGGCTTCTGCCTGCTTCTGGATGCAGAGCTCATGATTGGCGGCCCTGGCGGCGGTTCGGGAACCAACGTGCTTAGCATGAACGCAACCATGAGCTTGTCGACCTTGAACGCGGCAGGCAATGGTTGGGACCTTGCCCAGTCTGCCTTCGGGTATGGAACTGACACTGGAGAGACTTCCGTCGGAGTCGGCGAATGGTGGACCACCACAGGCACCGTGAACCTAGAAGGTGGACCCTCGTTCCTTACACCGCTTTGGAATGCCTCCAAGGTCCCCACCCAAGGAGACATGAAGGTCACAGGTGCGGTTAGTCCATCGAATGCCTTCCTCTTCTTCAACTATGGCAAGACAACGAACTTCAAGCACAGCACC
>JAKBKR010000370.1 GCA_021832495.1 bacterium
TCCGGAACAAGGGATACTCGTTGTAGTACCCCGGCTCGTCACAAGCTTGGGTGCCGTTCGTGCAGGTCCAATTGCCGTGGGTCAGTGTGGGGCTTGGTCCTGCGGTAGTCAATCCTAGCGTAAGGAAGGAGGAAGACACCTTTTCCGGTGTGGGGCCCGTAAGGTTCGTGAATCCGGTCACGGCATCGATGTCCAATCGCGCGGGGACGAGGACGGGAGCGCTCGGTCCGAACACCTCCCGCCCATCCGCCATCGAGTACCGGTGGAGGTCGGTATGGAAGGCGCTTGCGACCCGGGAAGAAGTCCCGACGAGACCCAGCATCAGGCGGTCGCTGGTGGTCAAAGGATGGAGGCCGAGTCCGGAGTAGTACTGTTCTACGGCGGCGTATTCCGCGGGAGTCGGGGCGAAGAGGTGGCTCCATTCCTGCGGTGTCAATGTGCGTCCGAAATAGGGAGAACTCGGAGAATCCATCGCGTAGACGTACGCATCGGCGGCCTGTGGGTCGGGGAGCCCCAGCGACACTCCGACCATGAGCTGTTGAGTTTGGTACGGTCCCAGGTCCTTGACGACCCCGGCGGCATCGACCATGGAAGGCAGTAGCGCCTGCAACCCATGCAGTCCTCGCTCCAAGGTCGTCGATGCCCCCGGTACGGTCTCGATCACCAAGGCCGAAGAACCCACGATGAGGAGGACACTGAGGAGGATGGAGAGCCGCGGGTCTCGCACGGAAGGCAGCATGTCCCCCCGGCTCATAACCCCTCTGGGCGGTGCCTTAGGGTACCGAACAGGGCTCCCGACCGACCCGCAGCGTTAAAGAAGACTATATATCGCACCCCCCTTTGGGAGAGGCCGCTTTAGCGAGCGAGATGGCGGAAGAGGAGATCCCCCGTAACTATTCCAGCCTCCCATTCTTCATCGTCTTCGGGGCGTTGATACTGGGGCTGTACTACTACTGGGACAGCCCGACCCTCCTTGCGCTCGGCTTGGTCGGCCTCATCCTCTTCATCATCCTGGCCCTAGCGTTCCTGCTGATCTCCTACGATGGGGAGAAGCGCTCGATGCTCTACGGGTGGAAGTCGATCACGACGCGATTGCCCGCCGTTTCAAAGCCCGATGGGCATGTCCACTTCCGGACCAAGCTCTTCTGGACCACCACCGTCCTCCTCCTCTACTTCATGCTCACCAACATTTTCATCTACGGTATCAGCACGGCGAATTCCATCGACCTCTTCGCCAGTTACCGGGCCATCCTCGCAGGGGCGCAAGGGACCATCATGCAGCTCGGGATCGGTCCCATCGTGACCGGGTCGATCATCATGCAGCTCTTCACCGGAGCCAAGATCATCAATCTGGATCTCACCGACGATGAGGACAAGGGGATCTACCAGGGCTCCCAGAAGATCATCGTCCTCCTGATGATCTTCGTCGAGGCCATCCCTCAGGTCTATGGGTATCTCAACCCGAGCTCCACGTTCGTCGCCGCTCTGGGGGGTATCTCTCCCGCCAATGCCCAGCTCCTTGCGGACGTCATCATCATCTCCCAGATCGCCTTCGGGAGCTACCTCGTCTTCTTGATGGACGAGGTCGTAAGCAAGTGGGGGATCGGCAGCGGGATCTCGCTCTTCATCGCCGCTGGGGTTTCACAAGCCATCGTCACCGGGACGATCAACTGGTTGCCCGCCACACCGAGCCAACCGCTCTCCACGTCGAACCCTCCTGCCGGCACCATCTTCAAGACCTACTACCTTCTCACCCACCTGAACGCAGGCCAGCTGGCCGGCGGTGGGCTGGAGCAGATATTGCTCCACTATCCCAACCCGATATCTGCACTCCTTGGGACCGCCGCCATCTTCTTCTTCGTGGCCTGGACCGAGTCGACCCGCATCGAGCTGCCCCTGTCCCACGCAGAGGCCCGGGGTGCCCGGGGCCGGTACCCACTGCGGCTGATGTACGCCTCGAATATCCCGGTGATCCTCATGTCCGCCCTCCTGGCAAATGTGACGATGTTCACCCTCCTTTTGTGGTCGAACCCCACGTTGATGCACTTCCCCGGCATTGGGCACCAATGGTGGATCGGTAGTTACCCCGCCTCGCAGGCGGCTGCCCAGTCATTGGGCGTTTCCACCTCCACACCGCTGACAGGTGGCGCCTACTACGTCTCCGTCGTCAACGGCCTCGAGAGCTGGCTCCTGCCGATCTTCAACCCGCAACTCTATGGGAATTTCCTCACCGGTCACTCCGTAGGCCAAGGGCTCATCCACGTGGCCGTTTACTTTGGTCTCATGGTAGGCGGATCCATCCTGTTCGCCAAGTTCTGGATCCAGACCACGAACATGGGCCCGGAGGCCGTGGCGCGCCAGATCGAGGCGAGTGGTATGCAGATACCTGGATTCCGGCGGGACCCGCGGGTCCTCCGGCGCGTACTGGAGCGCTACATCCCGGTGATCACGATCATCTCCGGGGCGACGGTCGGGGCGCTGGCGGCAGGGGCGGACCTCATTGGTACGGTGGGGCAGACCTCCGGAACCGGCGTCCTGCTGACCGTGGGCATCATCATCAACCTCTACGAAACCATGGGCCGCGAGCAGCTCATGGAGATGAACCCGTTGCTCCGACGGTTCCTCGGCGGAGAGTGAGCCATGTCCCCTCCCCCGGAGCCGGCGGGCCCCATCGCTGCGAAGTCCGAAAAGCCGCTGCCCTCCACGGATG
>JAKBKR010000371.1 GCA_021832495.1 bacterium
GGAGGGATTCTCGAACCCGACGACCGACCCGGACGGGAGATCCCACGCGTACGCCTCTCCGACCCCCTTGCCCTTGGTATCGTTGAGGTATGGTGCACCCGCCAAGATGTCATCGTACCCCGGATGTGCGACCCCAGCCGAAGTGGTGTTTTCGATCGCACTCACGGAGTAGCCGAGCTCTTCTCCCTTCAGCACGCTGTAGGCTCCTAGGTCTGCAAGGAACGAATCGTACACGGACCCGATGTCAGTCACCGCGTGCATTCCGGGCTTCCATTTCAGATTTGTATAGATTGTCTTGAGAACGGCCCTGTCGACCGCCCAGACCGCACCCGCGTGCGGGGCGTTGGTGGGAGAGCATGAAGTGGTCCCGAGGTTTGTCGTGGCTCCAACACAATAAGTGAATCCTGGCGACCCGATGGCGATCCCGGCCCCTCCGGGACCGGTCATGTTGACGACACCAGCGACCGACCAGCCAAAAAGCATGCCTGTCTCATTGCCGCAGATGGTGAGGTTCGCTTGATTGAGGTTGTAACTAGCGTTCAGCGGGGTGTGACCAAAGAAGATGAAGACCGCTCCGGAATTCACTTGGCCACAACTAGCGTCCGATGCATGGAGGTTGGCATAGGGCGCCCCGATGACCACCGCATTCACCCCAGTAGCCCCATCGGTCGTGATGTTGATGGCGGTTACCGAAGTACCGGCTTCATCCCCATTGGAGCCGTTATAGGTGACGCCTCCGGCGAAGACCGGAGCGGCGTATATATGAATGGAGGAATTGAGCAGGGTCCAATCGTTGAAGGTATTGCCTGAGTTGAAGGCCTCCACCTTTCCAACGGTGAAGTTGACCTCGCTCGTTTGGGAACCAAGGCTCGTCGCGGACGAGTAAGTCCCGCTCGTGTTCCTGAGGTACTGCGGAAACTGGTTGGGAGTGGGGTTCACGGTTGCTACATTTTGAGTGGCGCCCGAAAAGTATGGCGACCCCGTGGTCTCGGTGAGGAAAAGCACGATCACGATCAGCGACACTATGCCGCGGTACAATGGTCTGAATGGGTACTTCAAAGGATGCGAGGTTCCTCGACCCATTCTGCCGAGATTTCGTAGTTCACGGATTCGCACCATGGTTTCATCTCACCAGACCACGTTCGCACTGACCGTCACGCTGAAGCTGGTATCTGTTCCGGGATATGATTCGGGAGGATCGCTCAGTCCTAATGAGAGCACCACGAATGAGGGGCCCGAGGCAAGGACAGCCTTGACTGACCCACCACTGCCCGCGGTGCACGAAGAGGATCCCGTAAGCCAAAGAGCACCCGCGGGCGGGCAGATCACGGTGGAGGGAGACGAGAGGTTGACCAGCCCCGTGACGGTATTCCCGCTCGTACCCGTTGCGGCCGTCGCTCCGGCAACTCCCGCGGCAAGGGGCAACACTTGGAGCTTGCAATTTCCAGTCCCCGGAGCAGATATGGTGACTCCCACACAATCGTCGTTACTGTGGACGGGATAGGTCCCAGCGGTGGTGGAGTTGATAAGAAGATAACCGTAGGGACCAGAGCTGGTGAAGAAGGAGGTTCCCGTAGAGGAGAAGCTAAAGGTTATCGCTGCCGAGGGAGTACCATTCCAATAGAACCGGAGTGCGTCCACCACAGTGATGTTCGTTGCCCCTGCAAATGCGTTGAAAGTCAGGCCCACAGACGAGAACTGGCTGGCTCCAGAACAAGTTGTGGAAATAGAAACGCCGCTAAGGACTCCCTCCGCACGCGCAGTATAGGCACTGGGGCCATTCCCGAACCCACCCTCTGCTATACAGGCGTTCACGGTCGTTGTGGTCAAAGAACCCGTGATAGTTGAACTGAGGTAGGGGGTCGCGCTTGTCAGCATTATGGCTGAGATGGCAAAAGCGCCAATCACGAACCACCATGCTCTGGACCTAGATTTCCTAGAGCTGAAGTGCGTGGAAGCGCGAAGCCACTGACCATTCAACTTCATGTGAGGGTTCCCGTTGCTCTCCTAATGATATTAACCCGGAATGGGTATATAAACAATCTCGGAGATGGATGACGTCATTTGAGGTGGAAAAATGCTCCCCTCTCTGGAAGCATAATCGTCTCTATTGGGGAGGGAAGGATTCAGCACCCTTCGGGTGGTTCCTTTGTGATGCCTTCACATTCTGGTTGGGAGACTTTTTCGCCAGCCTCTCTTTTCGACTACGATGATAAGAAAGTGTTCCGATACTAACTACTGTCAATCCTACGATCATCATGGCCACGACAAGCTCGAAGAACCATGGGGAACTGAAAAAGTGCGCAATTGAGTTAAGCCATGTCGAGGAAGCGGACGAGGGAGTTGACCAACGCATGGTTGCCACTACATGCAGGATTCCCCCCGTTCCCGCGGTGAACGTTAGTGAGATGGGTAACGGGCCGCTCACGGGTCTAAGATCAGCGGAAACCAAGCCAGAAACCGAAACGTTGGTAGTGAGATTGTACGTGACGTAAGTACCCCACATGGATACACCTCCACCATGGGTGGTCAGGCCGACCGACAGATTGGACCAGATGTTGCCGGAGGGGTCGGTTGAGGTGGGTGTGGACCGGATTGCCTGAACTATGTCGCTCAAAAAGTTAGAAACCGTAGTCGAATTGAAGACGAGGTTGGAGATGCTGGCCCATAGCTCGTTCCCTACGGGGACAATCACGTCAGGTTC
>JAKBKR010000372.1 GCA_021832495.1 bacterium
CGGGTCAGTCGCAGGGGCATGCTAGCCCTCCTGACCGGCCACACCCGCCTGGGCACGGAGGGAGAGGACAAGGAGCAGGTCCGGGCGATGACCCGTGAGGTCATCACCGAGCTGGGGTTCTCTCTGCCTCCTCGTGTCCCAGGCCCCGACCGGGAGAAGGCCCTCATCGAGAGGTGGCCCCCGGAGAGCCGGACCGTCCTTGCCGAAAGTGCGGGGGACGAGTCGCCCGAGGAGCGGCTGGAGTGGATCCGGAAGAGGGCCGACCGTACGCTTCTCGACGTTCCCCCCCACGTACTCGAGAGGGCCATCCCGCTCGTGAGAGCGCGTCTATCTGGAAAATCGGTGAGGTTTCGGCGGACCTACTCTCTGGTTCGTTGGCGAGCGGACGCGTTCTCCGCGTCCCGGGAGCCTGAAGGAGGCTCCGTGGGGCGAAGATGAAGGTCCTCCGGTCCACGCCTGACCTGGTGCTCCGCGCACTCGAGGATCGGGACATCCCGCTCCTGGCTCGATGGCGCTCCGACCGGCGGATCATGGACTCCTATGCGGTCTTCCGCGGGCGCATCAGCGCCGCGCGGGTCCGCGCGCTCTTCTTCGGAGACCCGCGTTCGCGAGACCCCGCCACGGGTCGATTCTACGAGCATCAGGCGTGCATCGTTGAAGAGCGTGGCACTCCTGTGGCGTTCGTGCAGTACCATCGGCTGAGAACTTCGGACGCGCATCTCGTGGGGCGCCCCCGTGACGAGCGCAGCTACGAGGTCGACCTGTTCGTCGGGGCCCGAACTCTGGGGAAAGGGTCTCGGGTCAAGGATCATCGCGCTGACCCGCGACCATCTTCGTAGCCACTGCGGCGCGGTCCGGATCGTCGCAGTCCCCTACGCAGAAAACGCGCGATCGATCCGCGCGTTCGAGAAGGCCGGCATCCGTCGTGCCCGAACCCTGCCTGGGGCGTACGCCGCGCGAGGGCGTGGCGACGGTGTGCTCATGGAGTTCCCGTGAATGATCCGTCACCTGACGCTTGGCAGGAACACCTCGACCGCTGGGTGGAATTCTACCGCGTGTTCCATTCGCTCCGCGACGCGAAGCTTGGGTTCCTCGTGACCGCCCTCGCGGAGCATTTTCCATTTCAAGCGAGTGATCTCGAACTGGGTTTGGGTCCCGGAACCTGGGTACGGCTCCTGTTGAAGCGCTTCCCAGCGGCACGGGTGGTTGAGGTGGACCATGAACCCGCCTAGCTTAGGGTAGGAGATGCGGCGCTCTGAAAAGCCACCCTTCGGAGGCGCTGGCTACCCCTTGTCCATGCCATCCCAGTTTAGGAACGGGACTTTGACCTCACGCTCGCGCCCCTGAGAGGCGCTTTCGGATGGCGCGTCGCGCCTCGCGAAGGACATGCGCCCTGCTCTCGCCGTTCGTGTCGACGACGATCTCGCCCTGGACTGGGCGCGTTACCCAGCCCCTGTGACTCGCCCGCACGTAGGCAGCCGGTAGCGTGGTCTTCCTTCGGACAGCCACGGGGGTCGCCACGTCCAATCGGAAGAGGACGACGCTTCGGTCGGAGCGGGACCGGGCGATCCTCCGAAGGAACCGGTCCACGTTCTTGGTGGTGAGCAGCAGCCCAGGGTCCAGAACCAGATTGAGACCCCTCCCAAGGATGAGCTTCGCGTGTAGCGCGAGGATATCGATGTCCGTGTCCCACTCCTGGTCCAGCCACTCTCCCCGCGGGTCGGGAGGGTGGTGGGAGCTCGCAGCGTCCGTGTCCAAGGCGTAGAAGCGCCAGGGAGCCTTCCCCTCGAGACCGCGCATGAGCGTGGTCTTTCCGGCGCCGATGGGCCCTCGGAGGATGACAATGAGTGGCCGCTCCGTCCTCATCGTCTCCGTCCGACGCGGGTCCTACCCTTGGGTTTGGAGTTCGGGAAGCGCATGACCATCATCCACGCCCGTTCAAAGCCCACTCTGCGATACAAGGGGCGAGCCTTCGGAGCCGGGGAGAGGGTGACACCCCGAAATCCTTCCGCCTGACACCAGTTCACGAGCTCTCTGAGGATGCGCGACGCGATGCCCTTCCCCCGATGCTCCTTCTCCGTGAACATGGAGATGATGTGGGGTGAGGTGGATGGTGCGTCCGGGAACGGGTCGATGTCTCGAAGAAAGACCGCGCCGCTCGCAATCGAGAGTCCGGCGGGGGTCTCCGCGACGAACGCGACCGTGGTCTTCGCTCGCATTCGTTTCTGGAGCCAAAGGCGGTAGATCACGTCCCCTCGGTCGAGGGCGCTCGAGGAGACGTCCGTGAAGTCCTCCCACATCGCCCGCCGGTGCCGAACGAGCAGCGGCAGGTCGCGGAGGGTCGCCTTCCGGATGCGAACCCTGGCTTTCATGTGAGCCAGAGGGCCATTTGGACGTCGTCGACCCGCTTCCCTTCGATGATGAGCTCGCCCTTCAGCCTGCCCTCCTCCGCGAAGCCAAGCTTCCGATAGAGGTGGATCGCTCTCGCGTTGCTCGCGAAGACTCCAAGCTTGAGCTTCTCGATGCCCACCGATCGCGCCCATTCCATGTCCGCCCGGAGCAGCGCTTCTCCCAGCCCCACCCCCCGCCAGTCCTTCCGCACGACGATCCACAGCTCTGCCGTGTGGCGGTTCTTGGAATACTTCCCGCGGTGGACCCCGGTTTGGCCCACGACCTCTCCGTCGATCTCGGCGAC
>JAKBKR010000373.1 GCA_021832495.1 bacterium
GATCTTGGGTGCGCAAGGGAAAGGGGTCCGGGTCGTATCCATGCCCTCCTGGGAACTCTTCGAGGAACAGGACGCTTCGTACCGTACCGCGGTGCTCCCGCCGAACGTTCCCCGGGTCTCTGTGGAAGCGGGAGCGACGTTCGGCTGGTCGCGCTACGTGGGAACCTCGGGAGTATCGATCGGCATCGATCGGTTCGGACTGTCAGGTCCCGGGGCAGATGTCGCCAAGAGCGTCGGCCTGACCCTCGAACGCATAGTGGACTCCGTCCGATCCCTGTTACCACCTCCATAGACGCTCCCGAGGGCAGCCCGACTCTGTTCCGCCCTGTACCCTCCCCAACTTCCAGCCATCTTATCTCCCGATGTGCCTTCGGAAAGTCGATGGGTGTCTCCCAGCAAGCTTTCTGCATCCAACGGAGTGATGAGCGTCTTGGCGATGCCGGCACCTTCTCCTGCCCCAGAGAGAGATGCCAACACAGAGGCCGTTCGCAAGTTGATTTGGGAAAGGCTTCCCTCCTAAAGGTCCGGAGGCCTTGACGCCTCTCCAGAGCCATGGCGCAAACAGGGGAAACCAAAACGGCGCGACAAGACCCCCCTGCGACGTGCTTCTCCCTCGATCCTAGGACAAGGTTGGCGGTAGAGGATCGGCTCCGGTCATGGGAGGAGAGCAAGGTCCCTTCGCGGTTCTGGAGTTGCGATCCAACCCTATGGCCCTCCGCTCCTGCGGAGGAGGTTCCGGATCGACTGGGGTGGCTCGAACTTCCGGAACGGATGTCAGCGGAGATAAGGGACATTGGGGAGTTCAGTCGGGGCATCCAAAGGGACGGATTCGCCCGAGTGGTGCTCCTCGGGATGGGAGGTTCGAGCCTTGCCCCCGGCGTCATCCAGAGTGTGTACGGGGTGTGCGACGGGTTCCCGTCACTCTCGGTCATGGACAGCACGCATCCGGCGGCGGTCCAGGCCCTGTGGGGCTCGGTCGATCCGCGACGTACGCTCTTTCTGGTCTCCAGCAAATCCGGAACGACCCTCGAGCCCCTTTCCCTCCTCCGGTTCTTCACGGAATCCCTCCAGCGCGCCGGGGTCGACCCCGGTACGCACATGGCTGCGATATCGGATCCGGGCACGCCCCTATCGGTCTCTGCCAAGGCCGCCGGGTTCCGCCGGGTCTTCTCCGCACTTCCCACGGTAGGTGGGAGGTACTCCGCCCTGACCCATTTCGGACTCGTACCGGCTGCACTCATTGGGGTCGACCTCAAGGCCCTGCTTCGTTCGGCGGGGAAAATGCGGAACGCCTGTACCCCCGGTGTCCCGATCCATGAGAATCCCGGGCTCTTCCTAGGGGCGGTGCTCGGGGCAGCCGCCCTTTCAGGGCGGGACAAGCTCACGCTCTATGCTTCGGGGCGCTGGCATTCGTTCTCGGCGTGGCTGGAACAACTGGTCGCCGAGAGCACTGGGAAGCACGGACGCGGGATCATCCCTATCTCCGAAGAACCTCTGTGGCCCGTTCCCTTCTACTCCGCCGACCGCATCTTCGTGGGGTTTGAGGACCGGGACGCCGCAGACCCGGGGCTCCGCTCCCATCTTGACGCCCTAGCGCATGCAGGGCACCCTGTGCTCCGTTTCTCTCTAGGAGAAGGATCCGACCTGGGGGCCGAATTCTTCCGCTGGGAAGTGGCCGTGGCGGCGAGCGGCATGATCCTCGGGATCGATCCCTTCGACCAACCCGATGTCGAGTTGGCCAAGGAACTGGCCCGGGAGGCCATGCGTTCCCCTAAAGGGAGCCCTCTGGGGCGCCCGCCGGGCGCGATCCCTGTGGCCGATCCGGTAGCTCTTCGCCAGGCCCTCTTGGAATGGAAGGGCTCAGCGAAGGCGGGCGACTACGTGTCGATCCAAGCCTACCTCCCTCCTTCAGAGGTTCTCGACGGGGAGATATCGGCCCTAGGAAGGATTGTCGGGGAAGTGCTCCGGCTCCCGGTGAGTTGGGGGTACGGGCCTCGATTCTTGCATTCGACCGGGCAATTGCACAAGGGGGGGCCGAACTCAGGCCTTTTCCTCCAGATCGTGGACGTACCCCGGGAGATTGTGCCTGTCCCGGGAGAGAAGTACGGGTTCGGAGACATCATCCAAGCGCAGTCTCTGGGCGACTACCAGGCCCTCCGGAGCCGAGGACGGAGAGTGGTCCGGGTCGTTCTCGGTGAGGCAACTAAGGACCTGCCGAAACTTCGGGAGGCGATCCGTGGCTAAGGTATCGCTCCTGCTCCTAGACATCGGCGGAGTGCTGGTATCGAACGGATGGGACCGGGACTCCCGGGCCGAGGGATGCCGCCGTTTTGGACTCGATCCGTCCCGGTACGAGAGACGCCACGCATCCCTCGTCGACCGATTCGAGAGGGGAGGCTTATCCCTCGAGGAGTACCTCGACGCAACCTTGGGGGAGGTCCCTCCGGACTTTCCTCGGAAGGAATTCGAGGCCTTCATGTTCTCCCAATCCCGGCCCATCGAGCCGGCCCTCTCCCTGACGCGCATGCTCGCCCAAAGAAAGGTCGTCCCAATGGCTACCCTTAGCAACGAGAGCTTGGAGCTGAACGAGATGCGGATCCGCCAGTTCGGTCTCGATGCGATCTTCTCGCTCTTCTTCTCTTCCTGTTACACCGGGCTCCGGAAGCCGGAGCCCCGAGCATACCGGCTCGTGC
>JAKBKR010000374.1 GCA_021832495.1 bacterium
CGTTGAGCAGGCTCGAGTACCACCAATTCTGCTCGAGCATCCCCAGTGCCGGGTACGCCCCCCAGAATATAGACTTGCGCGGGTGTCGCAATGACATCTTAACGAGAAGTTGGAAAGTCGCGTCTGAGGCAATCCTTCACCGAAACTTGTCCGCCTTCTACGGGGTCCCGCTAAACCACGGCATGGACCGCTTCGACTCTGGCACGTTCAAGGTTCCCGTTCTGAGGGATGCCCTCCTCTTGCTTAGAATTCGACAATTGCCAAGGTCGCCCACCGAACCGCTGTGGGGCGAATTCCCCAGGCAGAACCTTGTAGTTGTACGCACTCCAGTCGCGGGCCTGATCCGACCGGGTCCGGGCGGGCGTGGATGCTCCTGGGGGGATTTGAACCCCCGTTGGCGGGTCGAAGGCCCGCTATCCTTGACCGGACTAGACTACAGGAGCGTGGTACTTGGGGACCCAGATGGTGGATGAGAAAAGCGCTTCGGTGGGAGGGCTCGGATGTGTCTTCCCGCATTGGACGCCACTAAAGCCCCACCTTCTCCGAAGACATCCAAGGACGGCATGGCCACGCCATCCCAGGATCGGGGTCGGAGCGGCCGCGCGAACTCTCCGATGACGGATCGACGAAGGCGGCCTAGGGATCGCATCCGAGTGTGCGCTATCCCACGCGCTCCCAGCGCTCGAGCTGCTGGACCTTGGAAAGAGTGCTGCCCCGTTTGATCTCCTCCCGCACGCGGTTCTCGTGCTCCAGCACGTCTAGGGCGCGGTTGGCGATCTCCTGGGCGCGCTCCCGGGGGACCACGACGACCCCGCTCAGGTCCGCCACGATCCAGTCCCCGGGGCGGACGCGCTGGCCACCGCAAGTGATCTCGATGCCGATCTCCCCATGCCCCTTGGGTTCTCCGGCATCCGGGGCGGTGTGCCGGCTGAAGAGCGGCAAGCCGAGGTCCATGATGGAATCGATGTCCCGGGCCGCCCCGTCGATCACGACCCCGGCCACGCCTTTGACGTGGGCCGACCAACTGGCGAGCTCGCCCCATAGCCCGGTGGTGCCACCCTTGGCGTCAATGACGATCACGCTCCCCCGCTCGGCCCGATCGATGGACTCGACCGGCTTCGCCCAGTCGCCATCCATCGTGCTCACCGTGATGGCGGGGCCGACGGCCTTGAGGTGGGGGTCCTTGAGATGCGGAAGGATCCCATGCATCGCCCCCTTGCGCTGCAGGGCATCGGTGACGTTGGGGGCCGACACCTTGAGGAAGGCTTCCCGGATCTCCTGCTCCCCGTAGCGATGGTAGAGGTCTGTCGCTTTGCCCACGCCGGTCGCCATAGCCTCCTTGATGATCCGGGTGGCCTCTGTGATATTGGCCGATTTGGTGATGGCGCCCCCGACGATGACCACACGGGCCCCGGAGGTGACCGCTTTCCCAGCCGTCTCCGAGTTGAGGCCCCCGGCCACGGCGACGGGGATTGGGGACTTGGAGGTGAGCGCTCGTAATTCCTCGAACGGGTCCCGCCCTTGCATCTGCTGGTCGATCCCTACGTGGAGGCAGACCATGGCCGCCCCGAGGCGGGCCACCGTCTCTGTCCGGGCGACCTTGTCCGGTACCCCGAGGAGATCGACCATCACCTCGACACCGTACTTCTCTCCCCCGCGGACGGCGTCGGCGATGGTCCCGTCATCGCTCGCCCCCAGGACGGTGACCACGTCGGCTCCGGCCTTGGCGGCGATCTCCACCTCGAAGGCACCCGTGTCCATGACCTTCATGTCGGCGATGATACGACGGTCCTTGAAGTTCCGCTTGAGCTCCCGCACCGCGTCGAGCCCCTCGCTCTTGATGAGGGGTGTGCCGGCCTCGACCCAGTCTGCTCCCCCGGCCACGGCCTCTTTGGCGGCCTGGAGCGCCCGGGCAAGGTTCTCAAAGTCCAACGCGACCTGCAACACGGGACGCTCTGTGGTCATGCCCTCACCCTTCACACCGTGCCTGATATCGGTGCACCACAAATGCCGCAGAACGCATCCTCAGGGGAAACAGGCTTCTGGCAACGTGGGCATAGCGGTTCTGCGAGGGGCTTTCCACAACCGCGGCAGAACTTGTTCGTGGTCGGATTCTCCCGTCCGCACCGGGGGCACCGGATCACGGTCGATCTGGCTCCTCCGGTCCCCGGTTCGGGCACCACATCCTTCACGACCGGAGGGGCCGAGGACCGGGCGGCAGACGGAAGAGGGGCCTCGGGAGGCGTCTCCACCACGGTGGCAGGTGAGAGGGAGATGGTCTCCTCAGTTCCGGTGCCGACGATCTTTCGGCCCCTCATGGCTAGCCGTAGGGCCTCGGAGTAATCCCCGCGATCGAACGACCGTTGCGCCATGGTGAGGAGCTTACGGGCCTCCGGGAACGACCCATCGTCCGTGTCCTTCAACGACTTTTCGAGCACGTTGATCTCGAAACGGGACTCGAGCTGGTTCTTGGGCACCCCCTTTCGAAGCTCGGGGATCGAGGGGGGATTGCCCGAACTATCGGGTTCTGGGATGTCTGGTTCTTCCATGGATGCTCCAGCAGGTGAGCCGGCGGCCGGTTTCGCTCGGCCGCGTGTGCCCTCTGCGATATCCCGGTAGAGCAGTTCCTCCTTTTCTACTTTCCGAGGACTGGTGGGCACCCGGACCCGAGAGGTTACAGGGGCCGACGG
>JAKBKR010000375.1 GCA_021832495.1 bacterium
CGAAGGAGTCGCCTATGATTTCCGTAATAAAGACATATACATCACTGACAGGAGCAGTACCAATATTACTATAGTAGATACAAATACGAATCATATAATTGGGAATATATCGACTAACTATTCTTTGGGTGAGTTAAGGTACGATCCTGCCAACCAATTGTTGTATGCCTTGGACGAATTCAATGGGGGAGGTATAATCACTTTGAACAGCATAACCAACACTCAGTCTTCATACATCGCCCAACCCTCTTTCTCCGGTCCAGTGGACGTGACTTTTGACTATGCTAAGGACGAGGTGTTCGTCGCGAATCAGTTGCTAGGAGACGTTTGGGTCTTGAACGGTACGACCAACCAGTTGGTCCGGAGCATTACTGTCAATGGATATCCGGTGGCGGCAGCGCTCGACCCCTGGAATGACCGGCTGTACGTAGACACTTATAGCTCTGTCTTTGGTCCTGCCGAGGTTGGAAATGTTACGGTTGTGAATGTTACCTCGGGTGAAACAATCGGCAGTATCCAAGTGGGGATCAACCCATCTAGTATCGTGTTCGATAGCAAGACCGGCTTGCTCTATGTCTCGGACGCCAACAGCCAGGAAGTATCGGTCATATCTCCTAATGCAACACATTCCAGCGGGGGACCTACAAACGGACTGTTGGGGCTTCCAGGGGTTGAGGGCTACGTGATCATGGGTGTACTCATTGCTGCGATTGTCTTAGTAGTCGTTCTTGTCTGGACAAGAAGTTTGAGGTACAAGAATCCGTAGTGTTGGTGTCAATTTTACATTCCTTGCCACTTGAACCGTCGCGCACGCGAATGTATTTAAAAACTGCTGAAGCTGATGCTGTGTTGAATGATTCCCTTTCGGTGAACTTGACAACCTCCAGTGGAACGCTCGGCGAGGAAAGTCGGCAGCTGTCGCAATGCGTGGACACCGACTCAGCGTATGGAGGCCTCAAATCCTCTCGGATTCTTGCCGCAGACAAGCTTCCGGACCCGAGTCCACATTCCGCGCATTTCCGTAGATAATCTACGGTGGTGGGTTGTGGTTCGTGTGGGAGTTTGTTCCAGAAATCAATCCTGATGCCCTCCCGGTCCGTCAACGGGTAAGGTACCAACCGATCCCGGCCGCTACCGCCGCAAGGACGCCCAGGGCCACCAACCAGAACCGTCGGCTCTGCCTCTCCCACTCTGCCCGCATCCAGACGCCGCCGGCCGGTGACGGGTCCATGCCGATCCCGATGGTGTGGGGTCGCTCAGTTCGCCTTGGGCTTGTCGGGAATGACCTCTCGAGTGTACTTCACATCGAAATGGTTGAGGATGTCCTGAACCCGGTCCGCGTAGAGGGAGACGACAATGATGGCGTTCCCTTCCTCGACCACGCGCCTGCGTACCCAGAAGTCCGTGGCGATCTTGCGTAGCACATCTTTTCGTCGTGGGTCGTCTCCGTCCAGGGTAAACTTCACTGACATCTTCTCAGCCCCCTGACGATATGGCTTCGCGACCCACATAGGCGTTACGGCATGTCCAACTGTGGCACGCCACCCCCGGAAACAGATATCTGTCAACGGAACCTCTCAACGAGGAGCATCGTCATGGGCAAGAAGACGACCTCACGGGCGACGTTCGAGATCGTGGTGGGCAGCCGGTCCGAGACCTTTGAGGTTCATGAGCATAAGTTCGTAGGGACGCTCTGCGCAGGGCTACTCTCCCGGCTGGGCTTCGGTCGGGACCTGTCCGACTGGGAACTCCGGGAGGCCACCGGAGAAGTCGTTCCGTTCGATCGCACGGAGCATCAGGCGGGAATCGCCGCCAGACGGCATTACTATCTCATCCGGGTCGCGGACAAGCCGCAAAAGGGCGGGCAACCCGACCACAAGAAGGGCACTCGCCGCCGTTCCCGTCGCTGATCGGGTGGCGCTGGCCGATATCGCTGGGCCCGTTCCCCAGACTTCTCGATGAAGGCGGCCGAGCGGTTCTGCTACGGTTCCGTTCTCAGGCCTTGGCCTTCGCACGCCGCTTGACCGAGGCCTCCGGCCCCGGGAAGGTGCTCTCCCACGACATCAGCAGCGCCTCCCGCCGTTCGGCGCCGAGGTCCTTCCGCCCCTTCTTGCCGACGAGCGGGTCCTTCGTTTCCCGCACGGAGCGGAGGAACGCTTGGGGGTCCTGGGTGGCCTGCTCGAAACCGTAGAGCATGAACTCCCGCAGGATACTGGAGCGCCCCCTCCAGCCGATGCGACGGCGGGCGTTCGGGTTCAGGCTCCGCTTCGACATCCTCCAGAGGCTGCTCAACGTCTTGTAGTCCTTCACGGACAGGGCAATCATCACCTGCGGCATGGTTCACTTGCCGGAAGGGAAGGGTTTGGAGGTAGATAATCGGCGCGGACCATGGGCGGACGTTCAGATCCGGGTCCGATCATGAATTCCCAAGCATGGATCCCTTGTCTGTGAGGGAACTGACCCTGCGGTTCCGCCGGTCCCTCGAGGGTCCCTGCGTGCCACCGTTGCTCGCCCATCGGAACCGAGGCGAGCAACGTGAGAACGAACGTCTGGAAGAACAAGAGAGCGCTGGAGGCCGGTTGGATCCCCTACGGGTTCCCCCCTCCGGTGATTGGCGAGGAGAGGATACATGCGGTGACGGGCCCCCGGGGGTCCGGAACCTCGACGGTGGCGAACCA
>JAKBKR010000376.1 GCA_021832495.1 bacterium
GGTTCCCTTGGCGAACAAGGAACCCATGGAAGCGCAAGCGCACCCACACGAGACGAAAGACGGTGAATCAGTCCGCCCGAAGGCTCCACCCCATCGTTCCCGCGTGCCATTATGGGTGATCTTCATCGCCGGAGTCCTCGTGGTTGCGGGTGCGTATGGTGTTTACAACTATGAACAGTCGGGACCTAGGTGTCCCACGTCGAACACGATCGTGGTCGATGTGTACGATAGTTTCATGGGCTCGGGAAACGACCCGAACTCCTCACGAGCCACCGTCTTCAATGACTTCGAGAAAGCCACGGGAAGCTGTCTGACCGTGAACTACCTACAAACGGATGTCGCCAACGTCATTGCGAACTCTCCCAGTTCTCAACTCCCAGACGTGGCCATTGGCCTCACTGAAGTAACGGCCGAGCAATTGGGGATCGAAGGTCTCCTTGTCCCGTATGCGCCGCCCGGGCTTGCAAGCGTTAACTCTTCGCTTGTCAACGAGATCAGTCCGGAACACTTCGCCACCCCGTACGAATGGCAGTACCTTGGAGTCGATTACCTCAGGGCCATCGACAATAGTTCCGGCCACGCATTCTCCAAGGGAGATGTTTTTCAACCCCTGCTTTCGAATACTTCTCTTGCCAAAGGGTTCCTCTATGAAAATCCGACCACGGATCCGGTAGGGAAGGAGTTCCTTCTGTGGCAATACCAGTTCTACACCAGTGTGCTTCATCAGAATTGGACCTCATTTTGGAAGGTGGCGAACCCCAATCTCCCGACACCGGTAACGGATTGGTCCACGGGAATTGGGGAGTTTGGGACCGGTTACCCACTCTTCGTCAGTTTCGGTACCGATCCCGCTTACTTCGCAACATATCCCAACAACATATCGATGAACACATCGTTCTCACTCTACGACGGAGTCGACTACGCGTGGGAGACCATCTACGGAGCGGCCATTGTGAAGGGTGGCGTACACAATCTGGCCCTCGATGAGAAGTTTGTCAACTGGCTTCTCTCTCCCACTGTGCAAGGTCTCATCCCATTGAATGAGTGGATGTATCCTGCCAACCAGACCATTCCCCTCCCTCCGGTGTTCTCGGTGAATCCCTCGGTCGACCATGTCGTGCCGCTGAACAGTTTTACCACCCCGCGAGCGATCGCAGCGAACCTCACGGGCCTTCTAGTGACCTGGCAGAGCCTAGCTTGAACTGTGGCGGGGGAAGGGGATCGAAGGGCCGGATGAGTCCCGTGCGTCCCAATCGGACCTGGAGTGCGCTCTCCATGGCCCCTCTTTTCACGTTCCTTTTCCTCTTTTCCTTTTTACCACTCTTGGTGGTGGTGGACTATTCCGCCGCCCACTTGGGAGGTTTCGCCGGGGTATGGGAACTCCTATGGGGAAGTCGCCTACCAGCAACCTTAGCACGGAGGGCTCTTTGGAACTCCTTCGATCAGGGCACCTTGAGTGCGGGATTTGCCATCCTATGGGGGTTACCCGTGGGGGCCTTTCTGGCGTTGCACCCCTCACGGACCCGGCAGAAGATCCGCGGGATGCTGATGCTCCCGTTCTTGCTGCCGTCTCTCGTCATGATCTTCGGCACCTTCACCTTGTTCGGCGCCGGAGGAGTGATAGGCTCGGTGATCCCGTCCGTGCGCTTTCTATCGGAGGGATTGCCCGGCATCGTCTTCATCAACGTCATGTTCAACGGGCCGTTGGTAGCGCTCTATACGGCGACTGCACTCGATGGAGTGCCGCGTCACCTGGAGGAGTCCGCTCGGGTACTCGGGGCATCACGATTTCAGGTGTTCACTACCGTTTGGCTACGACCGGTCATCGCGGGGGCATCTCTCGGGGGACTTCTGACGTTCATCCTATCGTTCCTTAGCTTTGCCCCCCCGCTCCTCGTAGGGGGGCCCTCCTACTACACGTTGGAGGATTGGATCTACGCGTTGGATAGGAATTTCGGACTTCAGGGACCCTCCATGGCCGCGGGACTGGCCGTGTGGGCATTGGTCTTGCTGTCCCTCCCGATCGTGGCCTACCTCTGGCTACTTCGGGGTTCGAATGCCTTGGGCTCAAGGGAATCAAGAGAGAACTCCCTCCAGAGTCGGTACCACCGTCCAACCCTTGCTTCGAAGATGCTTTCGATGCTGGCCTGGGCCCTGATCGGCATGGAAGTCATGCTCATGGCCTCCGTGTTCATCCTCTCCTTCACCCAACCAGATGGAACGAAAGGTTGGCAAAACTGGGTGACGCTCAGCTCGAACCAGATAGGATCTATAGTGCAAGCCCCCCTGTTGGAGGTCCTCTTCAACACCGTCTTCTTCGCATTGGTCGCTGCCGCGATCGTCTTCTGTATTTGCCTACCCCTCTTTATCCCGAACAGTTCATTTCCGAGGACTTGGGAACTCTTGACATTTCTCCCACTGCTCCTTTCGCCGGTGATTCTGGCCTTGGGATTGGAGCTTGCGTGGGGGGGCATTCTTGGCACTCCGGGGTTGGTTTGGCTTTTGATCGTCTTCAGCCAAGTGAGCATCGGTTTGCCGTTCTCCTTGCAAGGGATGGGACTTTCATTCCGGCATCAGTCCACCGATTTGACGGCCAGCGCCCGGTGCCTTGGCGCCACTCCACTTAGGGCTTTTGCGGATGTAAAACTCCCCTTGGGCCGCACGGGTGTG
>JAKBKR010000377.1 GCA_021832495.1 bacterium
GCCGGTGACGGTGAGCAGGTCAAACCACACCGAGTCACCAACATTGCCACCACCCGGCAAATACACCTGCACACCATTAGGGGCGGTCTCGCCCAACTCGACCCGCATCAACGTTTCACCAGGAGCGTTCACAGCCGGAGCAGACGCCGCGCCCGCCCCAGTCAGAATCGACAAGTTCGAACCCCCCGTAGGGAACCCAAACTCCCCGATAGGCGCATCCTGTCGACGCCACACAGCAACTCCACCCGCCGGGGAGCCAAACACCCCCGCTATCCCGGACGGAATGATACTCCCAGCCGCCTCCACAGTAGTGATAAACCGAGCCGACACACCTCCCGACTTCGACCACTGCGACGACTGCACAACCACACCCCGCAATGCAGAGACCCCCTCCACAGGCGTCCCAAAATACGAAAACGTGCCGTCCGCGTTCTCAACCTCAACAAGATCAGGATCGCCACGCCAAACAGGCGAAACCAATCCCTCAAAAACAGGAACAGACCCCGACCCCGCCACCATGTCCGGGTTGGTGAAAAGGTTAGTAATAGTAGTTGGCTCTAATGAAGGTATTGACATTCGTACTCCTTACTAACCTTTGGTGCCTAGTTGCTTACGTCGCTGCTCGTTAAGGCGTCGACGTTCCGCTGCGATCTCAGAGCGACTCTTCTTACTCTTCTCAGGGTTCATCTGAGCGTTACACACTCGAATGAGCGTTAAAAGTCTTGAAAGGTGCCAGTGCTGACACTCGAATGGGATGTTTAGAGCTATCATCCAGTAGTAGATCAGCTCAGAAGTGATGACTCTTGTAGATCGCCCTTCAATCTGCTTAGGACCGTCATCAGAGAACCAGGTCGCCGTCTGTTTAGAGTTGATGTACTCCACAATGGCGTCAAAGTTCTTCTTGCTCAGCCTTCCGTAGACATGAGAAGGAACTTCGTTGACCGTCATCATCCGAATATAGTCCATAGTCTGCTCTTGCGTCTTCTCATCACGCGAGAGGTAGGGAATTTCCCATTTTGATTCCCATTTTGAAAGGGTGACCAGAGAATGCTCAAGCTGCAGAATCTGAGCCTTGTAGTCTACGAACCTCTGAGTCGATTCGTCAAAGTAGTCAGCTGCAGGAACTACAATCTCAAGCATTCTCTGGTCTCCTCTTGTTTATCCTTCGTCCAGCGTGGAGAACACCACGTCAGGGAGCGGAAGAGTCGGTTCGCCACCCTCACCGTAGAGCATATCCTCCAAGGCTTTGAGTTTGGTGGCGTCAACCTTGGTGGAATCGATGACGATGTGTGAAGTCGGCTTAAGACCCGTCACTGCAACCGGAGTCGTGGTGACATCCCAGCTGAAGGTCGTTGCTTCGGGGGAGTCGTTGACCGTGTCACGTGACTTCTCCGACGGCTCAGCCATGGCACCATAGATCAGGTGAAGCTTGTAGCCGTAGTCGGTTCCCTCAACGTCGTTACCGATCAAGGTACGGTAGCTGAAGCCGAAACCACGACGGGTCTGCTGGCCTACGAACACGCCCTCAACGGGCTCTGCCGTTCCGTCGCAGATTGCGAACTCGTCCGGGTACGTGAAGGCTTCAATCGTCGCCTCAAACTCCTCGGCCGACATGAGGTTCAGGTACTTAATGTTGTCCGCATACTGAGGATTGGCCTCCCCACCAGTCGGACGCTCGTTGACGGTGACAAGACCGTTCCAGGGTACTCCCCCTGCGTAGGTCCCGTCACTATCTTGCGGGTAAAGGACTCCGTGGTCGACACCGGTCTCGTAGAGCCGTTCGCCAACGTCATCCCAGGTAATTGCTGTCATTGTCTACTCCTAAAAATAGATGCTGAAGACGTTATGGTTGAGGTTGTCTTTTGCGAAATATGACATAAACCTCGTCATTGGAAGTTTCTTGATCTTATCCGGCGTATCATCCAGGGGGTCTCTCGAAATATGGGTAACTTGGTAGCGATCCCTATGTGCATAAGGAAGGTTGCTGGCGTAGTTGGTCCATATTCGATCGCGTTGATAGACGATAGCCGGATAGTTCATCCTGATATCTTCCGGAGGTTGAAAATATACATTGGTCGACCCCAACACATCTTGAAGAAGAGAGTTTAGCTCAGGCTGTCGGTCCATTGTACACACCCCCTATTCGAATTTGCAGACGGGCACGAGAGCGAACTTCAACCTGCTTGATGTCCCACTTCGTGCCCGCCCACTCAAGATACTTCATGGCAAAGAAGTTGTTTTCGGCATAGCCGTCGGCGACGATACTGAAAGCATTACCAGTTCTGAGGTCGTCTAAAACCTTGTCTCCCTGGCGAACTTCCAGTGTGTCACGAACAACATCACCGTAGTAGGGGCGCTCAACAATTACGTTCTCCCACACCCCTGGTGAAGTCTCTTGAGCCTCGCCAAAGCCAATGTTGCCGAAATACTTTGCCATGATTCACCTCCTAATTCTAGCCCTGGTCGTTCTCGTAGGAGAAGTTCCAGCTACGGGTGATGTTAACCGGGAAGAAGTAGCCTTCCTGGGGTACAGCCTGAACGTTAAGCGGTCCAGGGCTGGTGATGTTGACGGTTCCGGTCGAGGGATCCTCAGCGCCATCCACGAAGTAGTCCACTCCAGTGACGGTCGGAATGGTTACTTCGTTGGTACCGGAGA